>JBJMWI010000057.1:0-27521 GCA_045810225.1 Burkholderiales bacterium | reverse complement strand
CTTACCGCCCAATGGCATGGGATGATGTGCAGGCTTTGGCCGCGGCGGAATCGGTGGAACTGTCGCGAAGTGGCGCCAGTGTGGAATTGCGTTACCGCATCCAGGAAGATGTCCGTAACCAAACCTCGCATGCCATTCGCTAAGCTTTCTGTGCTTGGCGTCTTCGTCGGTGCACAGGAGCTTGGGACCACCTGAAATTGTTTCAGCCGTCTGGTTGACTGGCGCGTCGATCAAGCATCGGCCAGAAAAGCCGCCTTGCGGCGCGCTTTGAACGTCGGACTTTTGCGATCATTAACCCGGCCGCTGGAACGCCGCCAGTATGCAGCATGGCATACTGGAACTGGCGTTCTGTCGGGCGATATCCCGCCCGCATAGCTTTAGCCGCTCAGTATCCATTTCGCGCAGGCAGATGGCATACATGTACATTTTTACGTGCTTCCTGCCAAGGCAAGCAGGCATAAGGCCGAATTCACGACTGTATATTTGGAGTGTCTCGTGTCCGAAGCATTGAGCAATCGCTTGACGGTCACTGATCACAGCCGTAACAGTGCAGGGCTGCGCTACGTTTATCCAGTCGTGTCACGACGGGCTGGCGGCGTATCGGTTGGCATCAACCTTAATACCAACAACGCCTGCAATTGGCGCTGTATTTACTGCCAGGTGCCGGATTTGGTAAAAGGCGCGCCACCGCCGGTGGACATGGAACAATTGCAACGTGAGCTGGTCGGCTTTCTCAACCAGGTGGTCCATGGAGATTTTCTCGCAACGTATGTGCCCGCCGAAGCGCGCCGTCTCAATGACATTGCCCTGTCGGGTAATGGCGAGCCAACCAGCGCCAAGGAATTCGACCAGGTTATAGATCTGATTGGTGCCGCTCGTGAACTGGTCAATGTACCAAAACCGGTAAAGACTGTACTGATCACCAACGGCAGTCTCATGCAGCGCGTTAATGTACAGAGTGGGGTGAAGCAGTTGGCCGGCTTGAATGGAGAAGTCTGGTTCAAGATGGACCGCGCCACGGATGCCGGCATGCGGCTTATCAACAGTGCGCATATCCGCATGAACCGGGTGCGTTCCAATCTCGCTGCTGCCGCGCGCCTATGTCCGACATGGATACAGACATGTTTGTTTGCGCTGGACGGCAAAGCTCCGACAGAAGCAGAGTATCAGTCTTACGTAGACTTCTTGCGCGAGTGCATGCGAGACTACCGGATCGATTTGCGGGGCGTGCTGCTCTACGGTCTTGCGAGGCAGTCTTTCCAGCCGGAAGCCTCGCGCCTGGCGCCGCTGCCGCCCGAGGCGCTAGACATCTTTGCCCAGCGCATTCGAACGCTAGGCCTCGAGGTCAAAGTAACGCCCTAGTGCATTAACGGCGAGCGCGGCGGCGCGTGCCGCGGGTACTGGCCTCGGACTTCAAACGGCGATAGAGCGCCGGTTGGGACAACTTGAGGTACGATATCAAGGCGACATCGCCCTTATTGATTTTTTTGAGGTCGACCTGATCCACGTGAACCAGCCGGAGAAGTTCCCGCACCGGTTTTGGCATATTGCGGCCGCTTTCATAACGGGATCCGCCACTTTGCGTTACGCCGATCTGGCCCCAAAACTCCTGTTGGTTCAAATTCAGGCGCAACCGGATTTCGCGGGGATTCTGAATTTTATCGAACATGCTGATCCCAATCTTAGTGGTTGATTGTTCATCGGACGCGCGATGCCGCCCGCATCCTGTATTGGTCCCGACGTCATCGACAAAGTTCCATTTGCGGAACCATGACAAGTGCCTAGTGGGCCGAATGTAACAATGCCCTCTGCGCGAGGGCATTGACATCGAATCTAGATAGTTTTTTACCGCCGGGACAGCGGGCAATGAGACTCGGACTTACTTTGCTACCTGGCGTTCCCTGAGTTCGTCCAGCGTTTTGCAGTCTATGCAAAGTGTTGCGGTGGGACGGGCTTCCAGCCGCTTCAGTCCGATCTCGACGCCGCAGCTTTCGCAATAACCATATTCTCCGCCGTCGATTTTTCCGATTGTTTCGTCAATCTTCTTGATCAGCTTGCGTTCCCGATCGCGATTGCGCAGTTCCAATGCCATGTCCGATTCCTGGCTGGCACGGTCATTGGGATCAGCGAACACCGTCGCTTCATCCTGCATCGTATGCACGGTGCGATCGATATCCTGCGATAGCTCGACTTTGAGCTGGTTGAGAATTTTCCGGAAGTGCTCGAGTTGCTTCGGGCTCATGTATTGCTCGCCTTTTTTCGGCACGTACGGCTTGAAGTTGGTATGGAATTCAGATGCCATTTTTGCGGGTTAGGGGTCCGGAAAAGTGCGCTTTAATATCAGAAATAATTGGGGCACGCAACTAATGTTTGTGCTGCTGGAAATCGCCGTGGCTAAATTGACCTTTAACCCTCTGATCGGTATAGTTCTGGCCCTCCGGGGTGTAACGCAGCCTGGTAGCGTGCCTGCTTTGGGAGCAGGATGTCGGGAGTTCGAATCTCTCCACCCCGACCAGAAAAGCGATGGTCTGCCCGGTCAGAAACGTGCCCGTAGCTCAACCGGATAGAGCACCAGCCTTCTAAGCTGGGGGTTACAGGTTCGATTCCTGTCGGGCACGCCAGTGCACCCGCTTTTCTGGTCTTAGGTTTCAAGTGGTGGCTGTAGCTCAGCTGGTAGAGTCCCGGATTGTGATTCCGGTTGTCGTGGGTTCGAGTCCCATCAGCCACCCCATCTTCTTCGTAATCCCAGCCAGATGAACTGCAAATCATGATAGTGCTGCGCGCCTTGCAACTGCGCCGCGGTGTGAAACTCTTGTTCGATGACGTCAGCCTGACGTTTAACCGCGGGCAAAAGATCGGCGTGACCGGCGCGAATGGAACTGGCAAATCCAGCTTGTTCGCGCTCCTGCTTGGTGAACTGCATCAGGATGCCGGGGATCTGGAGATTCAGCCCGGCCTGGTGGTTGCGCACGTCGCGCAGGAAACGCCTTCTACCAGTCAGCTTGCGATCGAGTATGTTCTGGACGGTGATGCGGAGTTGCGTCATCTGGAAAACGAACTTGCTGCAGCGGAGAACACACATAACGGCACGCGCATTGCCGAACTGCACGAGGATTTGCACCGGGTCGGCGGCTATGCTGCGCGAGCCAGGGCAGCGCAACTCCTGCATGGCCTTGGATTCGACGACGTCGAGATTGCGCGGCCCGTCGAACAATTTTCCGGTGGCTGGCGTGTACGCCTGAATCTCGCGCGTGCCCTCATGTGCCGCTCCGACCTGTTGCTGCTCGATGAACCGACCAACCATCTGGACCTCGATGCCATCGTCTGGTTGGAGCAATGGCTCTCGAGCTATGCGGGCACGTTGCTGATGATTTCCCATGACCGCGAGTTTCTCGATACTGTCGCCAGTGCCATTTGCCACATTGAAGGCGAGCACATTCGCCTGTACGCGGGCAACTATTCTGCGTTCGAGACGCAGCGTGCCGCGCAACTTTCGCAGCAGCAGGCGACTTACCTGAAGCAACAGCGTGAGATTGCGCATTTGCAGTCGTTCGTGGATCGCTTCAAGGCCAAGGCAACCAAGGCACGGCAGGCGCAGAGCCGCATCAAGGCCCTCGCACGCATGGAAAAAATTGCCGCCGCGCACGTGGATACGCCATTCGAATTCGCCTTCCGCAAGCCGGCCGTGCAACCGGATCCCATGTTGCGGCTGGACGGCGTTTCCGCTGGATATGCCGACGTGGCGATTTTGAGTGACATTCAGATGACGCTGCGTCCGGGCGCGCGCCTTGGCCTGCTCGGACGCAATGGCGCCGGCAAGTCCACCATAATGAAGTTGCTCGCAGGCGTGCTGGCGCCGCTAGGGGGCCAGCGCATCGAAGGCAAAGGTTTGCAGATTGGCTATTTCGCGCAGCATCAGCTGGAGCAGCTGCGTCCCGAAGAGAGCGCATTGTGGCATTTGACGCGCCTCTCACCAAAGACACGTGAACAGGAACTGCGCGATTTCATCGGCGGTTTTAATTTTCACGGCGACCAGGCAACCGAGCCGGTAGGTCCGATGTCTGGGGGAGAAAAATCACGCCTCGCACTGGCGTTGATCGTATGGCAACGACCGAATCTTTTATTGTTGGACGAACCGACCAACCATCTTGACCTCGAAATGCGCCATGCCCTCACTCTTGGGCTGCAGGACTACGAAGGCGCCTTGGTCATCGTTTCGCACGACCGCAGCCTGTTGCGTTCAACGGCCGATGAATTGTGGCCGGTGGATAACGGTAAAGTTCTGGAGTTCGACGGGGATCTGGAAGACTATGCCAGGCGCTTGAGGGCCAAAGGGCAAGTACTGGAGCGCGACACTGGAGAACCTGCGGTCAGTCGCAAGGAGCAAAAACGCCTGGAGGCGCAGGAACGCAGCCGCCGGTTTGCACAGCGCAAACCCCTGGAAGCGCGCATCCAGTCCGCAGAACAGGAAATCCATGCCCTCAGCGCGGAAAGCCAGCGTCTTGAAAAGTTGATCACGGCCCCCGATATGTACGGCGAAGCGCGCAAGGAGGATCTCAAGCGTTGCCTGCTGGAGCAGGCGCAAACTGCCAAAAGATTGCAGAGTGCCGAAGAGCGTTGGCTTTTACTTTGCGCGGAACTCGAAGCTTTAACCACCAGCGGTTAAAGTGTGCTAACAAACGATTGTTGTTTAATTCACTTGCGAAAGGTCAATACGTGGTCAAACGCATTGTGCTGTTCCTGATTACCAACCTGGCGGTGCTGTTCGTTCTCAACATCACCATGCGCCTGCTTGGCATTGATCGCATGCTCGCACAGTCGGGCGGCAATCTGGGCGGGCTGTTGGTATTTGCGGGCGTCATCGGCTTTGGAGGTGCGCTGATTTCTCTCGCCATGTCGAAGTGGTCAGCCAAACTCATGACGGGCGCGCAGGTGATCGAACAGCCGCAGACCGCAGCAGAACAATGGCTGGTCGAGACAGTCCGGCGGCACGCGAAGCAGGCCGGCATAGGGATGCCTGACGTTGCGATATACGATGCACCCGACATTAATGCGTTCGCCACCGGGATGAATCGCAACAGCGCACTGGTCGCCGTAAGCAGCGGGTTGCTCACGAACATGACCCGTGACGAAGCCGATGCGGTGCTGGGCCATGAAATCAGTCACGTTGCCAATGGCGACATGGTCACGCTGGCATTAATTCAGGGCGTCGTGAACACCTTCGTCATTTTTCTGTCGCGCGTCATTGGCAATCTGGTCGACAAGGTCGTCTTCAAAACCGAACGCGGCAACGGTCCGGCGTTCTGGATTACTTCGATCGTGGCCGAACTGGTGCTCGGTATCCTGGCCAGCATCATCGTGATGTGGTTTAGCCGGCTGCGCGAATTCCGCGCGGACGCAGGCGGTGCGGCGCTCGCCGGACGTGAAAAGATGATCGCAGCTCTGCAGAGACTCAAACTGGCGCAGGAACAACCGCAACTGCCTGCGCAGATGCGCGCCTTTGGCATCGCGGGCGGCGGACACGGCCTTGCACGGTTGTTCATGTCGCATCCGCCACTGGAAGAGCGCATCGAGGCCCTGCGCAGCGCGCGCTGAAACGCGACGGCGGCGCAGCGGCGTCGTCAGGTCCGTATATTCGGCTGCGTAAAAATAGCAATCGTCTGTCCCGCATTGCGTTGCAAAGTGACCGTCGCTGGTTGCGCACGCGCCAGGGCAGCGAGCAACGGAAGCGCGCGCGCGCAGGGGTTTCCCAGACGAAGGGTTTCAAGCCTGCCATCCACCATCACGGATGGTGGCTTCGGTGCTTGATCCAATTCGATTGCCAGTCCGGCGATGCTGCGGTCGGTGCAATGACGCGTCATGAGCAGCGCGGTGCCGAATGGCTGCTCAATGCGCCGTATGCCTGCGAAGGGCATGGGATAAGGTATGTCGTAGGCAATCAACAGCACTTCCGTGCTTTCCACCTGCAATTGCGTGGCGGCCTCCAGCAGTCCGATGGCAAAACTCCAATCAAAAGCGCAAAGGCTGGTGGAGGGATGGTGCGAGTGCGCCGCGATGCCCCAATAACCGGATGGTGCGTTGTGCACTGAATTATGAAAGCGGGTCGGAGAAACTTGCCGGTCGGATCCGGCAAGGGTCATGCAAATGTCGTTGATGACATCGCCATCGTTGCCTGATGATACGAAAACTGTTGCGACGGAATCAGCCGATCTTCCTGCATTGCTGAGCGCCTGCTGTCCCGCTGCCAGCGCCAACTTGACCGTAGAGCCGGTGCGCCGGCGTTCGACCGCGGGTAATAGCTCCGCAGCCGGGGATACGAACGGTGCCGGCTGGTATTCCTGGTCTCCAGCGAGTACCGCCCGGCTGTCGGACCAACCCATAAGCCCGGGCGCCAGCACAGCGGCGCTTTCCACAAACAGCTTCATGAGCTCACGCGTCCCAGTACGAGGCTGCAGTTGGTCCCGCCAAAACCGAACGCATTAGTCATCGCAACATCGACCGGCTTGCTTTGATTGCCCAGCAGGTAATGAACCGGAATCGTTGCGTCGAGCGCGCGTGTGTTTACGCTACCCGGCATGAATCCGCGTTCAATGGCTAACGTACAAATAATCGCTTCGATTGCACCGCACGCGCCAAGCGTGTGGCCGGTCCAGCCTTTGGTGGAACTGCACGGCATATCGGGGCCGAACACCGCGCACACCGCCTTGCCTTCCGTGGCATCGTTGCTGCGCGTACCGGTGCCATGCAGATTGATGTAGTCAACGATGCCGGGCTCGAGTCCGGCACTGCTGAGCGCCCGCTCCATGGCGATGCGCGCGCCCAGTCCTTCCGGGTGCGGTGACGACATGTGGTGCGCATCGCTGCTTTCGCCAATGCCAAGCAAGGCAACTGGATGGGGTACCGATGGCGCGGGTGTTTTCTCCAATAGCACCAGCCCTGCTCCCTCGCCGATCGAAATGCCATTACGTTCCCGATCGAACGGACGGCAGGCGACGGGAGAGAGCACGCCCAGCGAGTTGAATCCATACAGCGTAGTGAGGCACAGACTATCGACGCCACCCACAACGGCGGCGTCGCATAGTCCCGCCTCGATCATGCGCGCCGCATTGCCGAATGCCTTCGCGCTGGACGAACAGGCAGTGGATATGGCCATTGCCGGGCCTGTCAGAGCAAAGTAGGTTTGCACGAACCAGGCGATGGAGAATGTGTTATGGGTGGTCGCATAGGGGAAGTCGCGTCGCAACATGCCGCTAGCATCCAGATTCCGGTACGCCAGTTCGGTTTCAAGAATTCCCGAAGTGCTGGTCCCCATGAACACGCCAACTCGGGCCGGTCCGTATTTGTCCCGAGCTCCGATAACAGCCTCCTCAAAGTTATCCTGACGCAGGCACAGTTGCGCAAGCCGGTTGTTACGGCAATCAAATGGCGCGAGATCGGCGCGCATGGGTGCCAGCCTCGACTCGTCGATTTGCCCGGCAAAAGTATCAAGGCGGACCGTTTCGAACGCACAGCGCGCAAGGCCGGAACGCATATTCGCGATGGCCTGCACGGTCGCTTCAAGGCCGATTGCGGCGCTGCTGGCGATGGCGGAACGATTTAGAAAAAGCGGTTGCACCCAGTGATTCCCGGTTCAGCAGGCGACCAGCGCCCTTGCGGCAGCCGAGGTTACGTTGCCCGAGACGCTGGCGTCAATCGCTTGCGCTGTTCCGCTGCCATAGTTCGGCGTGGCGGAGCGGTTATAATTCCGGGGACTGGAAAAAACGAACGTCAGGCAATGAATAAAGTCGAATCCACTACAGCCCAGGAACGGGAACTCGCGCAATTGATCGTGGCGTCCCTGAACCTCGAGATCGAGCCAGATGAAATTGACCCGGCAGCGCCGCTTTATCGTGAAGGACTTGGCCTCGATTCCATCGATATTCTGGAGATCGCACTCGCGGTATCCAAAAAATACGGCTTTCAGTTGCGCTCCGATGACGAAGACAACCTCAAGACTTTCAGCTCGCTGCGCAATCTGAACGAGCATGTCCAGCAGCATAGAACCCGCTAGTCGTCCGCAACACATCAGTTGGGCCAAAGTATCGCTGTTCATCGCGGGAGTAATGGCCTATCAGGGGCTGGCTTACTACATGACGGTGAATCATCCTCGCGAGGGCCTGGCTGAAGCGCTCGTAGTCGCGCCCGTAATACTGGTCACTGCCGGGTTGCTGCTCCGCACCGCACGAGGTCGCCTGGTGTTGGCCGTATTGACCGCGGCCGGTATCGCTGGGTTCATGGCGTGGCGGGCTACCGGAGCGGACCCCATCTGGTTCTACCCTGTTCCGTACCTGGCGGTGTATTTAATGCTGTTGTGGGCATTCGGATCCACGCTGGTTTCGGAACGCCAGCCACTGGTTACCCAACTCGCAATGCTCGTCCATGGGCAAATCCCCGTCGAGATTGCGCGTTACACCAGAAGCGTTACGTGGGCCTGGTGCTGGTTCTTCGCTGCAATGACATTAACATCGACGTTACTGTTCCTGTTCGCACCGTTTCCAGTATGGTCGGCATTCAATTCGCTATTGAATTTGCCTTTGGTGGTGGCGATGTATCTTGGCGAATATGCATGGCGGCTACGGCGCTACCCGCATTTTTCACATGCATCGATTGCCACGGTGCTTCGGGCCATGAGCAGGTTCGAATTCCACCGGCCGGCGTCCGGCCGCTAAGCGCATGGCGGCAGTAGCGGCCATCGGCCATGACAATGCCGGCGATGCGGTTGCGTACCGTGCCGGACAGTGCATCAGCGCCGTCGACTTCGTTGGCGAGGTCGAGCACGTCGCGCAGCAGTTGCCCGATCGTCGCTACGTTGTGAATCTTTGTACTGACCGCTGTCGATTCGCTGTTGCCATGATCGCCGCGCTGGTGCGTGGGCAAGTCAGCCTGCTGCCTCCGAACCAGACGCCAGACACTCTGAAGCAACTGCAACGCCATTACCGCGATCTGTATGTGCTAAGCGATTCAACGCAGCAGCCGCAAGTTTTTGAGTCCCTGACATACCCGGAACCGCAGAAACGGCCCTCAACGCGGCACTTCAAGATACCCGCCTTTCCGGAGAGCCAGATTGCCGCCATCGCATTCACGTCCGGATCCACGGGAACGCCGGCGCCGTATCCGAAATCATGGGGGGCGCTGTCGCGCGGTGCGGCTGCGGAGCTGGAACGCTTTGGCCTGGATCGAGGCAGCCGCGTTGCCCTGGTGGGTACGGTGCCCGGGCAACATATGTTCGGGCTGGAATCCACGGTGATAATGGCTTTGCGCGGCGGGCTTGCCATGCACGCGGGCCGGCCTTTCTACCCGGCCGATATAGCGGCCGCGCTGACTCAGATCCCCGGTGATCGCGTATTGGTGACGACTCCAGTTCATTTGCGCGCTCTTGTCGCTGAGGAAATGTCCTTGCCGAAACTGCGGCAGATTATCTGTGCGACCGCGCCGTTGTCGCCGCAATTGGCGGCGCAAGTGGAGGAGCGTTATGGCGTGCCGCTGCACGAAGTATATGGATTTACCGAGGCAGGCATGGTGGCGACCCGCCGTACCGTTAGCGGTGTGACCTGGCAGTGTTTGAAAGATGTACGCCTGTGCCGCAGTGCCGATAGCCGTGTCACTGTGACAGGCGGCCATGTTGAGAACGAAGTGACGTTCAGCGATTTGATTCAACCCCAAGGCAATCATGCCTTCATCTTGCACGGACGCAATGCCGACCTGGTGAACATTGCCGGCAAACGGACCTCCCTGGGTCATCTTGATTACCAGCTGAACAGCATTCCGGGCGTACAGGACGCCATGTTTTTCATGCCTGACGAGCAGGGCGAAGGCGTCACGCGGCTCATGGCCTTTGTTGTTGCGCCGGGCGTTACCCGCGACGCGCTGCTCGGCGCATTGCGCGAGCGCATTGATGCGGTATTCTTGCCTCGGCCGCTGTACTTCGTCGATGCGCTGCCACGCAATGCCACCGGCAAAGTGCCGCAGGCAGATCTTTTGCGATTCGCGCGCGATTGCGCGCAAGCCGCCACGCGCAAAAAGGAACAAGTGGGGTGAGCAACACGCGTTTGCTTGCGATCATCGTTGTAATAGGCATCGCCAAGCCTTGTGTTCCGGCGCTGGCTGACCCACCCGCGCACAACTGGGGCGTGGAGAGCCTGATGCAGCAATTGGCGCAGGTGGAGCATTCACAAGCCCGTTTCGTTGAGCGCAAATATCTGAAGGTGCTCAAGGCGCCGCTGGAACAGTCCGGCACGCTTTCCTACACCCGGCCCGATCGCCTGGAAAAACGCACACTGAAGCCAAAACTGGAAATCCTGTCCGTGGCGGGCGACAAGCTGACCTTGGAAAATCCATCGCGCAAGGTGCGCCGCGAGCTTAAGTTACGCGATTATCCGGCGCTGTGGGGATTCGTTGAAAGCATCCGCTCCACCCTGGGCGGTGATATCAAATCGCTCGAGCGTTTCTATCGTGTCGAACTCGAAGGCGACGCTGCGGATTGGCGGCTGTTCCTGGTGCCGATCGATCGCAAGATGAACGAAGTCATCAGCCTGGTCCGCATCGACGGAAGCCAGGCCCGCATCAAGACGATCGAAATTCAGGAAACGCGCGGCGACCGTTCGGTCATGAAGATCTACGAGGATATTCGGTGACATTGCCGGCGCGCCTGCGCGTCGGTATATGGCTGGGATTCCTGTTGGCCTGCGGGATCATCGTCGCCAGGGCTAATTACAGCGCCGACCTTGCCGCTTTCCTTCCCAGTTCACCGACGCCCATGCAACGCTTTCTGGTCGATGAGCTGCGCGAAGGAGTGGTATCGCGTCTTGTCATGATCGGCATTGAAGGCTCCGGGACGGACCAGCTGGCCGCGCTCAGCAGATCACTGGCGCAGCGGCTGCAGGACAGCGGCTCGTTCAGTTATGTTTCCAACGGAACCCAGGACAGCATGCGCACGGAAGGTGAATTTCTGATGCGAAATCGCTATCTGCTGAGTCCGGCAATTACGGCGCAACGCTTCAGCGCGGATGGCATCCGCCTTGGTCTCGAGCAGCAGCTAGACATGCTGGGTTCACCGACCAGCATGCTGATCGGCAATCTGCTGCCGCACGATCCGACCGGAGAAATGTTGCTGCTGGTGGATCGGTTGCAACTCGAAGGTGGACCGGCCAAGCACGACGGCGTCTGGTTTTCCGCAGATGGAGCGCGCGCCCTGCTGGTCGCGCAAACCCGCGCTGCCGGCTTTGACATCGACGCGCAGGAACAGGCTTTGAAGCTGCTGCAAACGGATTTCAACGCAGCGGCGAACGAGCAGCACGCGACGACCGCTCGAATGGTGGCCACGGGCCCCGGCATCTTTGCCGTGCAGAGCCGTGCCGGCATCAAACGCGATGCCGCTCGTTTTTCTGTCCTTGGCATGTTGCTGGTCAGCGCACTGCTGCTGTATGTCTACCGGAGCTGGCGCGTGCTGGCCCTGACCCTGGTGCCGGTAGCAAGTGGAGCCCTGGCTGGTATTGCTGCGGTCAGCCTGGTCTTCGGGTCGGTGCATGGCGTCACGCTGGGCTTCGGCGTTACGCTGATCGGAGAAGCGGTGGACTATGCGATTTATTTGTTCACCAATACCGCACCGGGCACTACGACCAAAGCGACCTTACAGCGCATCTGGCCGACACTGCGCCTGGGCATGCTGACTTCGGCGTGCGGTTTTGGCGCGATGCTCTTCTCCGGATTCCCAGGTTTGACCCAGCTTGGTTTGTTTTCAATTGCCGGACTGCTGGTCGCAGTATTGGTAACCCGGTGGGTATTGCCGGAGCTGCTGCCTGCGGGTTATCACGTCAAAACCGCGCCTGAGCTTGGTGCTTCATTGATGCGCGTACTTGCGCACGCGCGCCGATTGCGCATTGCTCTGCTGTTGTTTGCGGTGGTCTCAGCCGCGGGGCTGGTTATCAAAGGATCCGCTGTGTGGGACGACGAACTCTCAAGCTTAAGTCCAGTGCCACAGCCGCTGCAACGACTCGATCAGCAGATGCGCACGGATCTGGGCGCGCCCGATGTCGGACCGCTGATCGTGGTGACGGCGGACTCGGAGCAGGGCGTGCTGCAAAAAAGCGAGGAGGTCGGGGCTACTCTGCAATACCTGCAAGCCGAAGGCGTACTTGCGGGATTCGATTCGCCCGCGTTTTATCTGCCCAGCGAAGCGGCACAGCGTGCGCGCCAGCACGCCATACCCGATGCCGATGTGTTGAGGCGTAATCTATCGGCCGCTGCGCAATCCTTGCCATTCCGGGCCGGCATCTTTGCCCCGTTCATCGCGGATGCACAGGAAGTAAAACATCGTCCCTTGCTGACGGCGCATGATCTAGCAGGCAGCGGCCTGGGCTTGAAACTGCAAGGTTTGCTTTCGCAACGGCACGGCCGCTGGTACGCAATAATGCCCCTGCGCAAGGTGTCCGAGGCGAAGCGGCTGGAAGCCGCGCTGGAGAATTACGATCGATCCCAGGTTGTGTTGCTTGACATGAAGCGCGAACTCGATGCGCTGTATCACGGTTATCGGCTGCGCGCACTGGGCTATGCGTTGCTGGGCGCGGTGACAATTGCGGTGCTTCTGCTGCTGTTGTTGCGCTCACCGAAGCGTACCTGGGACGTGCTTGCGCCACTCGCCGCCGCGGTACTGGTAACCAGCGCCCTGCTGGTTGCGAACGGCGTGCGCCTGAATATTTTTCATCTGGTCGCCTTGCTGCTGGTAGTTGGCGTTGGTTCAAACTACACGCTGTTTTTCGAGCGAGGCAGCCCCGGGGCACATGATCCACCGCGGACCGCGACGTCAGTACTGTTCTGCAATCTGTGCACGGTCGCCGGTTTCGGGATTCTCGGCTTCGCCAGCACGCCGGTCTTGAGCGCCATAGGTTCTACTGTGGCGATTGGTGCGGCTTTGAGTCTCGCGTTCGCGGCCATACTGACGGCGGGATCGGGACTGGCATCCGCGAAATGAACAGGACGTCTGCGATTACGAAACCAGGAAGGTGCCGAACAGGCCTTGCGCAAGCGCTTGCCCATCCAGCGAGACAGCAAATCGGTAATACGTAAGCGGCGGCGTCGCGGTTTCAAGGCACACACGAACCGCAAAGGTGTATTCCGCGGGAATGGCTTGCGCAAAAAACTCCACATCCCGCATTGCGACGAGATAGCCGATGCGCGGTCCAGTGTCATCGGATACGCGCCAACGCCGAAGCGCCTCCCAAGCCGCAGCAGCCTGGGCGGCCGCTTCAATACCGGCAACGACGCATGCACGGCCGTTGCGAACCAATGCACACTCGGCGGAGACGCGAGCAAGGCAATCCAGTCCATCGGCGCGCTCGGCTGCGATCGAGGTGATCAAACGCATCGGCGCCCGATGAGGCAACAGAACGTCCAAAGGAGGCAGCGCTGCGACGGGCCCTGCTGCCGGAATAACGCTACTGCGCAGCTGTGTGTTTCCCAGGGAGCCGAGCAACAGTTCGCCATTGCTGACGATAACGCCATCGCGTGTCAGCTCGAACCGCGTGCGGCCGGGCGCCCGTTGCCGCGAAATCAGTTGGACGTGTTCTCCGGGCAGTACGGGTTGGCGCAGTCGCGCGAACACAATCTTGCGCAGTTCGGCAGGCTGTCCGCCGCCGTCGTGCTCCAGTGCTTGCAGTACCAGCATCAGCTGTAGTACCCCGGGCAAGATTGGGCGCCCTGGAAAATGCCCCGCGAAGTAAGCGCTATCCGCCGCGAAGGCGAGCACTGCTTTCAAAGCCGGCGTGCGACGATAGCCGCTACCGAAAACGAGGGATAGGCTTCGCGTATCGAAGCGACATCCGGAAAAATCTGAATGTCCGCGAACCCGTTTGCTGAAAGCGCGGCACGCCATTGTTCCGGTGTCAGGAAGCCTCCGTTTGGTCGCCAATCCGGGACCAGCGTTGCATCCCGGAATGAGCTCAAGAGATTGAACACGAATTCCACGTGCAGCGGTTGTCCCGTAAGGGGGCGCATGCACTCGGACATCACCAGCAACCCGCCCGGTGCCAACGCGCGCTTCAGTTCATTCAATGTTGCGGCCAGATCACGGGCCACATGCAGCACGTTCACGCCGTAGACCAGCGTCTGCGTGCCGGCCTTGACGCCTTGTTCCGCGAAAGGCCGGTCTATATCCAGTGGCGCAAATGTGAATGGACAAGCAGGATGTCTTGCGCTGAGCGTGCGCTGTGCACGTTTCAGGAACAACGGAGAAATTTCGGTGAAGCGGTATTGCGCTATCTCTCGTCCACCATCGCCAAGCTGGCCGATGAGCGCGTCCGCGCCACTGCCGAGTCCGCCGCCGATTTCGAGCACGGCGATGTTGTCATCGGCCAACGCATGGCGCGCGGCAAGCGCGCCGATCGCGTTGCTGATCGCGTACAGCGGATTATCGTTGGAAAAGTACTTGACCCACGCGCTAATGCCTTCGGCCCCGAACATCGCTTGCTCCCCGCTGCTTTCACCACGCAATACTGCGGGATATTGAGCGGCGGCCAAAGTCACGATCTGGTAGCTGGGTAGGCAGCGTGCGTCCAGGGCCTGTTGCGCCTGCAAAAATTCATCCGGGTCCAGCATGGAAGCAGACTGCTCCACGCGATAAAGCAGTTCGCCTTTTGCATTCCTGCTCGTGCTCAGAAAACCTCGTGAGGCCAGCATCGACAGCAGCCACGCCACGGGCACGCGCGCTATTCGGGCATCGAGTTCCGCGCGAGACAGTGCTTGCTCGACGGACGCTCCGTGCTGGCAGGCTTCTGCCAGTCCGGTGGACTTCAGTACCGCTCGGGCGGTTCTGGCAACAAACTCTTCACACAAATCGAAGGAAGCGATAAAAACATCATCGAACAACGGCACCACCATGGGCGGCAACAAGGCTCCACGCTCGTCGGTGCCGCGTTGCGAGATGATTGGCATTCAGTGCTCGCCATCAATTCCTGTACGAAGGTGGATGCAGGGCCGGCTGATCAACGCACAAACCATCCGCTGCTTGAGCGTCATGTGCTTTGCCGGGAAAGGCGGCACCGGCCTGTTTTGCAAGGTAATCGCGGTGGATGGGAGTGCCTTTCGGCGCACCGGCGTGCCAGAAGTCATAAAAATTAAACCAGTTGTACGGGGCGATCCTGCAGAAATGTTCGAGCCGCCGCGCGTACTGTTGCAAAGCCTGCTCTGCGGCGGCAACGCGCGCCGTCCTGCGTACTGCCTGAGCGTCGAATAATTTCTCGAAATGCAGCTCATAACGGTTGGCGCCGCGGTACAGCCCGGTCATGAACAATACCGGCCGGCGCAACATCAAGGCAATGCGGTACGGAGCGGTCGGAAAAGAGGCGGTGTCGCCAAGAAAATCTGCTGGCATTTGTTCACCCCCGGGCAGGATTCGATCGGCCAGCATGCCGACCCACGCATCCTGCTGCAACCGTTCGTAAACCTTGAACATCGAATCCACTCGCCCGAGCTGGATGATGCGAGTGCGCGCATCAGGATCAACGTCCTTTGCCACCGTATTTATGTTTCTTGCATTATCCTCGTACATGACCATCGCGATTTTAAGATCGTGCGCAGTGCCGGCGGCGCGCAAAATTTCAAAACTGCCGATGTGTGCACCCAGCAGCAGGCATCCTTGGCCGCTGTCCAGGGTCTGCTGCAATATTTCCGCGCCATGGACCTCGATGTCATAGAGTTCATAGCGATTGTTGAGCAAAAAGAACCGGTCGAGTGCGACCGTCGCGAAAGTCAAATAGTGACGAAACAGATCGCTGAAGCGGGGTGCATGCGGCAGCACGCGAGACAGATAGTCGCGTGAGGCGCGCCGGGATTTGACCGAGAACAGCACAAAATAGAGGCAGACCGGATACAGTATGAGCCGCGTCAGTTTTCTGCCGAAAAAGAACGCGATGACGACGCCCACTCGCAACCCGAAAATGCTGCCGCGCTCGCGTTGCTGCAGCCATGCTGGCTTCACGAATGGAATCCCATGCGGGGATAAACCGACGCTGCAGCGAGCGGTGCGCTATCGGGCGAGTGCGCAAGCAAGGTGAAGGGCTGGCCGGCCGATGCGGTCATCATTAGTCGATTTGGGTGGAGCACTTTGCTTTGCACTAATTCGCCATGGCCCACAAGCGAATTTTCCTGGCGAGCAGGACGGGCAGGCGAACCAGGAAGCCGGCGCCCAGGCGCAGGTGCATTCCTGAAAGTAACAAATTATCGCGCACATAATTGAAATGGGACACCCCGCCTTCTTCGGGCCGAAAGTAACGTACCGGTGAAGGCATGTTGATGGGTCGCAGGCCGCGCCATACCAGGCGCACTGCAGCTTCGACATCGAAATCGAAGCGCCGCATCCAACGATGTGATTCCATGACCTCCAACAGGGGTCGTGCAGGATAGACGCGGAAGCCAAACAAAGAATCGCCAATGCCTTCCCACAGCGTTTCGAGATTCGTGCACCAGTTGGAGATCTGCCTCCCCATGACCCGGATGCGCGGTGCGGTGTCGTCGAATACCGGTTTGCCCAGGATGAGCGCGTCCGGATGCTCCATGGAGCTTTTCATGAATGCAGGAATCTGGTCTGCCGGATGCTGGCCATCGGAGTCGAGCGTCAATACATGCGTGTAGCCTTCCGCGACCGCGACGCGCAGAGCATGCAGAATCGCAGCACCTTTGCCGACATTCTCAGGCAGCACGAACAACCTGAGACCCGCATCCGCCGCCGCCATGGCTTGCAATCCTTCTGTGGTGCCGTCTCGGCTGCCGTCGACTACGATCCACACCGGGTCCCAGAACCGCCGGGCGTTGCGGGCAGTTTCATAAACTTTGGCGCCCGTATTGTAGCTGGGCATCAGCACCAGATGAGTCTTGGAGTGGGAAGCCATGGCAGTGGGCAGTTATGTCATCAGGATGTCGGTTCGGAGTTTACCCGCTACGCAACCGGGGGCGTCGCCGGCAGCTTTGTTTCGCATGCGCAAGGTGTAGCGGACGCGTTCAGTTCAAGACGATAGTAATGTTCCAGATTCGCTACGAAGGCTCTGACATCGCCGTCCACGCGCGCGCGTTTGCCCAAGCGTGCCCGGTAAATCAGAGGAAAGGACGGCTTCTTCAAAGGCGGCCAATCCTTGTTCAGGAATTCGCTTTGCGTATCGATGAATATAGTCTGGATCTCCGCGCAGGACTTTTTTGCCATGAGCGCGAAGCCACCCTTGAAAGCGTTTATGGGAGGCTCACGCGTGCGGGTGCCCTCCGGGAATACCAGCAATTGATGGCCGGCGCGCAATTCCTGCGTCGATAGGCGCACCAGGCTGACGGCGGAGTCGTTGCGGATGTAGCCGGACAATCGTGCCCCACCACCCAGAAAAAAATTGTCCCAGATATCCGCTTTCATGATGCAGGCTATCTGTGGCAACCGCGATATGATGAGCACCGCATCGAGCAGAGACGGATGGTTCGGCGCAATGATAATGGAATGCTGGCCGCGCAAGGCGTCCAGTGCGCCAAGATCGATTTTGACCAGACCGCTTGCCTGCAGCAACGCCAGAAAAGCGCGAAAATGTAGTCCCGTCAACCGCCGTCCAAGCCGCGCGCCCAGTACGCGGGGCAGCAACGGGTGTAATGCGGCACTGAGCAGCGAAGTCAGCGCGCATCCGACCCCGAAGTACAGGTAACCGAGATAGAACACGAGGTATTCATAGACGAGCAGCGCTGTGCTGGCGAGCCAGTTGAGCTTGACTTGCGCTCCATCGTCTTGCGCAATGAACGGCGCAGGGTCGGTCTGCACGGACGCAAAAGGAGGCTTTTTTGCGTCGGCTCGAAAGTTCATTCGTCCGCCTCAACCATTTCCTGCGATTGCCCAAATATCCAGGACAACGCAATGCCTGTGGCAAACGACTGTTTTTGGCGCACCAGCGGGCTGTTCTCAAAGGTGGCCCCTGATAACGTATCCGCCCTCACAAAGCCGCCCACCCAATAAGAACGAAAACGCTTGCTCAGGGTGGCTATGAACTGGAAGCCGCCATAGCCACCGCCAGCCTCGTAGGCCGGGCGCTGCGGCGTGGCCTCCTGCGGTTCGACGCCATAGAAGTAGTTGTGATAACGCTTGTTGCCGTACAACGGACCGGCGGCAAAACCCAAGTTCCAGCCCGGGCCTGGAAAACGGTCGTAGAAATCGACATTGAGCTGCGGCTCGAATACCCACCCTTGATCCGTCATGTGCTTCAGGTCCGTAGCCAGAACGGCACGCAACGGGAATCGCAGCTTAAGGTGCATGGCATCGGACCGCATCAGACTCACCGACAGACTGGGCCCGATCTCAAGCGTCGGGTCGAGGTTGGACATGCCTTCACGCGCGGAGTTTTCGCGGCTGTTCACGGGAATGGATCCGTTCACGCTCAAATAAAGCTCTACCCTGTCGTTATGGAAAAACTCCCCGCGCACGCTTTCACGGTCACTTTTCAAGAATTCGCCACGATAAACCAGGTAGGGAATGGGCAGTACCAAGGTATGTCTCTCGTCCGACCCGCGGTAGTCCGGGAAGTCGAGTACCGTAAGCCCGGCGCCAGCTTCCCAAAGCGGCTGCTCTGCGCAGTATGCCAGCGTGATGTTTGTGGGGCCCAATGCCATGACGATCAGGGCTGCGCGCAACCACAGTGCCGGACGACGCACGACAGCCGATTCCATTGCATCAGGATTGCGGTATTCCCGCCATCCGTTCGCGCAGCAGGCGTTTGCGGTTTCGCCAGCTCGCAAAACTGCGCAGAGGATGCGCCAGATTCAGAACGTAATAGAGAGCCTTGAAGGCGCGCAGCCGCCAGTGGAGCGGCGTACCGCGGAAAAGATCCCCCGCCAGCAAGGACAGCACGGCCGCCTGCATGCCCAGCTTATTGCTAGGTGCCATGAACAGCTGTCGGATTGTGGGACTGGTCATGCGGTAGATGAACCAGCTGAAGCTCTTCACGCCGTCTCGAACCACGCGGTCGAACCGCCGCAGCGTGGAATCTGCTCGCGTCGGGTCCTGCAGAAAAGCATGCACGGCATCCGCCCCGGCATAGCCGCTGTGCATGGCCAGCATGACGCCGGATGAAAATACCGGATCAATAAAGGTGAAGGCATCGCCGATGAGGATGTAGCGATCGCCGTACATGCGCGACGCACTGTACGAATAATTGCCGGTCGCGGTGACTTCGTGCGTGAGCTTCGCCCCACTCAGGCGCTGCGCTAATTTAGGTACCATCGCAACGGTATCCATGAAAAAAGCCGTCGGATCGGTTTTTCTTGATTTCATGTAATAGGGCCAGCATACCGCGCCAACGCTGGTCGTGCCGTCCAGCAAAGGGATAAACCAGAACCAGCCATGTTCGAACCAGAACATGCTGATGTTGCCCGCGGACTTGCCCGGCAAGCGTTCTGCATCCGTGAAATGCCCATACATCGCCGCACTGTTGTGCAATCGATTGCGTTTCTTGATTCCGAACCGATTGGCCAAAAAAGTATCGCGTCCGGACGCGTCGACGAAGAATCTGGCTCGCCAGACCCGCATGCCTTCGCTCGTGCGCGCTTCGATGCGGACGTCTTCCTTTGGCAGGAATTCGACATTGGTCACCTTGCACTCTTCAAAAGCATGCGCACCCTTGCGCACGGCATTGCGGAACAGGATCTCGTCGAACTGCGAGCGCCTTACCTCAAACGAAAAAGGATAAGTCGCGTCGAGGGCCTCGCTGAAATTGAATGTGACCGGATCCTGGTGTTTCGGGGAATTGAATTCGGCGCCGAATTTGGGCATGCCGATGCGTTCGACTTCTTCGCGGATGCCAAGACGTTCGAATAGCGGCATGTTTAACGGCAGCAGTGACTCGCCGATGTGGAAACGCGGATGCCGGTCTTTTTCGGCGATCACGACGTTCCAGCCGCGTTCGGCAAGCAGTGCGGCGATCGTCGTGCCGCCGGGTCCGCCGCCTAGCACGAAGACATCGCAGGAGGCAGCCGCTTCGGACGGGACCACGGGGCTGGGGATAGTTTGCATGGAGCCGATTCTACTATGGCGTGCGGTTCTGACAGCCGTCCATGTTCCGCGGTCGGAGCCGCCCGGTCCAACGTCTCCGGGTACTCAAGCGCCCGCGGCAATGCAAGTCTGTTGCAGAGACTTCTGTTGGGTACAGGATCGATTGCATGCGATCATCCGAAGCTGGGATGCCAGAGCTGCGACGCCACTGAATCGTTCCCATGCAAGCGCCGGACAACACTAATCAGGGAGATAGCATTGAAAACCGCGTTGGTAACTGGCGGTAGCGGGGCGATCGGAGCATCGATCTGCCGCGCGCTTGCGGCACAGGGTTTAAAAGTGCTGGTGCACGCGAATCGCAGGCTTGAAGAGGCACAGCAACTCGCGGTCCAGTTGCACGCGAGCGGTGCCGAGGCGATGGCCGTTTGCTTTGACGTGACCGATCGCGATGCAACTGCCCGGGTGCTGAGCGAAATGACCGCTCGCGGTCCCATCCAGGTGCTGGTCAACAATGCCGGCGTCCACGAAGATGCACCCCTGGCCGGTATGAGTGGTGCCCAATGGGATCGCGTCATCGATGTTTCGCTGAACGGTTTTTACAACGTCACGCATCCGCTCCTGCTGCCCATGATCGGTACTCGCTGGGGGCGGATCATCAATGTCTCATCGGTGGCCGGAGTAATTGGCAATCGCGGCCAGGTCAATTATGCAGCCGCAAAGGCCGGGCTGCACGGCGCCACCATGTCGCTTGCTCTGGAACTTGCTTCGCGCGGCATCACCGTGAACGCGATTGCGCCGGGCGTGATTGCTTCGCCGGCAACGCAGCAGGCCTTTCCAAAGGAAAGCATCGAAGCGCTGGTGCCGATGAAGCGCGCCGGCACCACTGAAGAAGTCGCCGCACTGGTTGCATTCCTTGCTTCGCCAGAGGCCGGGTATATCACCGGCCAGATCATATCGATCAACGGGGGAATGGCGTAAAGGCCGTGACGGGTCTTATGCGTTGGGATCTTTTCTGTGCCGTGGTCGACAATCTGGGCGACATCGGCGTGTGCTGGCGACTGGCACGCCAGCTCGCTTCCGAACACGGCGCGCAGGTGCGTTTGTGGGTGGACGATCTGGCGACATTCCACCAGCTTGCGCCGGTGCTCGACATCAAGGCGGCCAGACAGAAGCTGGGCGATATCGAACTGTGGGCGTGGACTCCCGGCTTTCCGGTCGTGGACCCGGCCGACATCGTGGTGGAGACGTTCGCCTGCGAACTGCCGGCCTCCTACGTGGCCGCAATGAAAACGCGCGCAAAGGCCCCGGTGTGGATCAATCTAGAGTATCTCAGTGCCGAGCCTTGGGTGGGAGGCTGCCATGGCCTGCCGTCGCCCCAACCGCCGCTGGTCAAGTATTTTTTCTTTCCCGGCTTCGCGCACGACACCGGCGGTGTGCTGGCGGAGCGGGGACTGAACGAGCGACGTGCGGGGTTCCAGGCCGATGCCGTAGCGCAAGCGAGCTTCCTTGCCGGTATTGGGATTGCGCCTCGCAAGCCAGGCGAATTGATCGTCTCCCTGTTTTGCTATCCGCAGGCTCCCACCTCTGCATTGTTCGATGCCTGGGCATCGGGTCCCATACCGATTCGGGTAATCGGGTTTGCGGATACGCCGTCGGCACAGGCTCTGATCGGCAGCGGGGTCGCAACGGGTCGCCGGCGCGGTCAACTGCAAGGCGAGATTGTTCCGTTCCTGTCACAGGACGATTACGACCGCGTGTTGTGGGCATGTGACTGGAATTTCGTGCGCGGGGAAGATTCTTTCACGCGTGCCCAGTGGGCCGCGCGTCCGTTTGTCTGGCAATTGTATCCGCAGCAAGAACAAGCTCACCGCATCAAAATGCAGGCATTTCTGGCACGCTACCTCGGCGCTTCCGTGATGGGATCTGCGGCTGGACTGGTAGACCTGTGGACGGCCTGGAATGGCCTGCTGCCGCCGTCTCGCGTGGCGCCTGCATGGTCGGCAAGCATGGCAACTGCAAGTGGTCTTTCGCGTCTGGCACAGATGTGGCCGGAGCAACTTGAAAGACTTGGTGATCTGGCCGGAAACCTGGCCAGGTTTTGCGCGGACCGGGTATAATCTCGCGCTTTTTCCCCATTCGATTTCAGGAATTGCAAGATGATACTGGCTCAGGAAGCGCGCGCCGGCAACGTTATCATGGTCGGCAAAGACCCGATGGTCGTGCAGCGTGCGGAATACAACAAGGGTGGTCGTAATGCCGCCGTGGTCAAAATGAAGTTGAAGAACTTGTTGACGGGCGGCGGGGCGGAGGTGGTCTACAAGGCGGACGAAAAACTCGAAAACGTGATCCTGGAACGCAAGGAAGCGGTGTATTCGTATTTTTCCGATCCGATGTATGTGTTCATGGACAGGGAATACAATCAGCTCGAAGTCGAGAAGGACAACATGGGCGATGCCCTGAACTATCTCGAGGACGGACTTCCGTGCGAGATTGTTTTCTACGACGACAAACCGATTTCGGTGACCTTGCCCAATTCGGTAGTGCGCGAGATCACGACCGAGCCTGCGGTGCGTGGCGATACCTCAGGCAAGGTGCTGAAGCCCGCAAAGATCGGCAGTGGTTTCGTCGTGCAGGTCCCGCTGTTCTGTGAATCGGGCGATAAAATCGAAATCGATACCCGCACTGGCGAATACCGAAACCGGGTCAAGGGTTAAAGCTAGCGACGTTCAGCGCGAACAACAATACACAACATAAAGGCGTGAAGCCGTGCAAGGCTTCACGCCTTTATTTTTGGCGGGCGCGAACCAGGTCAAACCGGAACTTCGCGGCCTTGCTGGTCGTAAGCCTTGACCTGCGAACCCTCTTTGGTATTCGCAAGATCCCTAGCGTAGTTTAGCGCGTCGCTACGTTCATCGAACGAAGCCAGCGCCTTGTCGAATCCTTCTTCTTTTACCTGCCATTGCCCGGAAGCGTCGTTTACGACGCAGAACACCGGTGAACCGCGCTGATCCAAGCCCATGAAGCCTCCTTTGGTCGCAACGTCGATTAGGGTGCGATTGGCCGGCATTGCACACCTGCAATGCCGGACATCACGCATCCGCTAGAATTTGTATACCGCGTTGACAGAATAGAGCTGTGCGCTTGCGCCTTGATTGGAATAGTCAAAGCGGTAGTGGTCCCAGTCTGCCTGTACGGCCCAGTTCCGGCTTAGATCGAACTGCACTCCAGCGCCGTAACTCCAGTTCAGGCCGTGATCGGTTCCTCCACCTTGGCCGGACAGGGGAGCGGTGTCTGTGCTGGTCCAGCCATAGATGCCGCCCACTTTTCCATACACATTGAACCTTTCGCCGATCGGGATATTGCCGATCAGGCTGAAGTTAATGCCTTGGGCGGTCTGATCGCCGCCGTTGGCCGTCCCTTTTCCTAGATAGACATAGCCGACTTCAACGCCGATCACGCGCGAGATTTTTCCTCCGGTGAAAATCTTGAAGCCGATGTCGGTGTGATCGCAGCTGAAGCCCGGTGCACAGCTGGTATCGTATTTTGACTTGCCGACACCACCGCCGACATAACCATAGGAGGTATAGGGAAGCCACGAGTTTGGCCGGGTTTCGTTAGGAATATCCCAACCGAATAATGAAGAAGTAGAAAATCCGGACGTGCTGCTTTGTGCCATGGCTCCGCTCCAGGCGCCCGCCGCGAGCACGGCCGCACCGACTGCCATAAGCAATGTTCGAATAGACATGAGACCAGCTCCTTTAATGTTTCAAGTAAATGACTGATAGCGAGAAATCGCTTGTTGCATCGCTGCCCGGACGGCTGCAAGGTGTATGCCATGAGTTTTACGGCACGCATTTGGGCATCAAAAGCAGCGGCGTAATGGCCTCGTGTGTGCCGGAAGGACTAGAGCGGCGATGAGCCGTGTCATGGCCGGTAGGGTTTACTCCTGCAGGACGGTAATATTTTCTCGGGAAAAACCCGCGCCAGGACCTTCTGGCCGGTAAGACTTGACTGATGATTCGGTACTTTTAGGAGCACAGGCCAGTGCTCAGGAAGCCGGGCGGACCACGCGTGGAATTACAGCAGCGTCTTATAGTCCAATGCGCTATGACCAACAGCGCTGCGACACACCGGCCAAAACGAGATTTTTGGAATCGTGGATGATGGAGAAGAAGACCGCGCAGGCGCGTGCCGCTGACTCGTCGCGCTTTCAGCAGCGCGAAGGCGCACGCGAACCGGCGGTCACCGTGCTTCCGCAACCGCCACGGGCAAGAGCGGCGCGGAGCAGGCCTGATTGGGCCTTCATCGGACTTTTTATCCTGGCCCTGCTATATGCATTCCATTTCGCTCGCGCGTTGCTTCTTCCCATAACGCTGGCGGTGCTATTCAGTCTTCTGCTCTCGCCGATCGTGAGCTGGTTTAAGAAATGGCATGTCCCGGAACCAGCGGGTGCTGCAGTGGTCCTGGTTGCGCTGTTGAGTGCCATCATTGCGGCCTTCTATACCTTGGCGGAGCCGGCGGCAACCTGGCTCGAGAAGGCGCCAGAAAGCCTGGCGGTGGCCGAGGACAAGGTCCGCAAGTTTCTGGCGCCGGTTACGCAAGTGCAGCGTGCAGCGGACAAGATTGAAGCGATTACCCGAACCGCCGGTCCGAAAAAACCGCGCGAAGTCGTGGTGCAGGCCCCCGGGTTTGGCGTCTGGATCACCAATCAGACGCCCTATTTGATCACCGGCACGGTTTCCACGCTGGTGCTGTTGTACTTCCTGCTGGCGTCCGGGGACCTGTTTCTACGCAAGACGGTAAAGTTAATTCCGACTTTGCGGAACAAGATCCATGCGGTAGAGGTCGGAAACGAGGTCCAGAGGGAACTCGGGCGATATTTCGCCACGGTCAGCCTCATCAATGCGGTGTTGGGCATCGCGACTGCCGTCGTCATGAGGGCACTCGGCATGCCGAATCCGCTTTTGTGGGGAGCCTTGGCCATGCTGCTGAACTACATTCCTTATCTGGGGCCAACGGTATGCCTGGGTGTTCTCAGCATGGCTGCGCTGATGAGCTTTGATGACGTGAGTCGAATTTGGCCGGTGCCGGTTGCCTTCCTTACCCTGATTATTGTGGAGGGACAATTGGTACAGCCGTTCGTCGTTGGACGAAGCCTGCGCTTGAACCCGGTGATGGTATTCAGCGCATTTCTGGTTCTGGGGTGGTTATGGGGAATCCCTGGAATGTTCGTTGCCGTGCCGATTCTGGTTACGCTTAAAGTAGTGTGCGACCACGTCGAACGTTTTGCTGCCATGGGGGAATATCTCGGCAGGAATTGAATTACGCAGGAGCCCGAAAACAACTGCACGGAGCCGCAGACGGTCGCCGACCGAACGTTGTGCTCATGAACAAGGATTACACAAGCCATGCCGCATGCACTGTTAGTCGATGACGATGCCGATACGCTGGCAAGTCTTGAGGAATTGATCGCGCGCGAGGGGTTTACGGTGGCGACCGCCACCAGTCTGAATGGTGCACGCGAGCAGATGGTGCTGCAGCGGCCGGACGTCGTGCTGCTGGACCTGGTATTGCCGGATGGCGACGGCATGGACCTGTTTCAGGATGTCGAGTCCCGCGCGGCCACCGAAGTGGTCATGATCACCGGCCATGCGAGTATAGAAACCTCAATCGAGGCATTGCGTCTTGGCGCGGCGGATTACCTTATCAAGCCGGTCAATATCAAACAACTTAAGGCGATTTTGTCGCGTGTCGCGCGACCGACTGACTTGAAGAAAGAGATCAGCGCACTGCGCGGCGAACTCCGCAGTCTCGGGCGATTCGGGCGTCTGCTGGGTTCGTCCACCGCGATGCAGAGCGTCTACGACCAGATCCAGAGAGTCGCGCCCACCGTGGCAACCGTGCTCATTACCGGCGAAAGCGGCACGGGCAAGGAACTGGTGGCGCAGACCCTGCATGATTTAAGCCGCCGCCGCAAGAATCCTTTCATCCCGGTCAACTGCGGGGCAATTTCTCCGCAACTCATCGAAAGCGAAGTGTTCGGCCATGAGAAAGGCAGCTTTACCGGCGCTGTTCGGGAGCACAAAGGTTATTTCGAGCGGGCCAATGGCGGCACGTTGTTCCTGGACGAGATTACGGAAATGCCGATCGAACTTCAGGTCAAGCTGCTGCGCGTGCTGGAGGAAGGAACGTTCATGCGCATTGGTTCGGATCGTGAGATAGAGATCGACGTGCGCATCGTCGCCGCGACTAACCGCGTGCCTGAGGAGGCGGTAACGGAAGGCAAGTTGCGCGAAGATTTGCTGTATCGCCTGCAAGTATTTCCACTGCACTTGCCTCCCTTACGCGAGCGCGGAGAGGATGTGAAATTGATCGCGGGGCAGTTTCTGAAGGATCTCAACCAGGCCGACGGTACCGCGAAGTACTTTGCCCCGGAGGCCGAAGACCTGTTGATGGATTGGCACTGGCCCGGCAATGTGCGGGAGTTGCGCAACGTCGTGCAACGCGCCTTCATCATGGCGGACGACGTGATTACTGCGACTTGTCTTCCGCTTGAAAGCGGTAGGGCGCGCAAGAGCAACAGCGGCCCATTCCTGCAGATCAGAGTAGGCAGTACAGTGGCTGAAGTAGAGCGTGCGCTGACCCTCGCGACGCTACAGCAGTGCGGCGGTGTGAAAGAAAAGGCAGCGCAGATGCTTGGCGTAAGCCTGAAGACACTGTACAACCGGCTGCGCGAATATGATTCCCAGCGCGAACCGGCCGCCTCTGAGAGCGTTTCCCATCCCCATTGAACAACACGCGGAATAGCGTGCCGTCAACATCTTCTCCGTGCGGGAGAGCGGAGAAGCAGGTCGCAAGCTGCGCCGCGCGTTGCTTGCGCCAACCCTGAAGAGTCGATGAATGTCGATGCGCCGTGCGCGAGCGGTGAATTTCTTGCGCAATGTTTTGCAATGCTTCCGGCATTTTCCCGCAACTAAAGCAGTCGTTATCGCGGCCCTGATCTGTAGCGGGTGTGCCTCGTTACCTGAAGTTTCGCAGGCGCAAAACCACCGGGATGCAGTACGCTTCGAAGGCAGTCGCGGCCCGCTGTCTAAGGAAGAAAGCGCGGCCATCCTTGAACGTCTCAAAGCGGGTAGCGGCGAAACCAGTATTCTCGATCGCCATGTCGCGCTCGAACAAAGCGTGGTCGAAACTCCGCTGGTCGTCGGCAATCACGTTACGTTGCTCAAAGACGGCCCCGCGACTTATCGTGCAATGTTTGCTGCGATCCGCAAGGCACGCGACCATATCCATCTGGAAACCTACATCTTCGAGGATGACGAGATCGGTCAGAAGTTTTCCGAGCTTTTGATCGCGAAGCACAAAAAGGGCGTGGAAGTTGCGATCCTGTATGACAGCGTCGGAGCGATCAACGCGTCGCGCTCTTTTTTCGACCGGCTGGAAAAGAACGGCATACTCACCCAGGAATTTAATCCCATCA
>JBJMWI010000056.1:0-40542 GCA_045810225.1 Burkholderiales bacterium | reverse complement strand
CACCTTAACGCTCCGACTCGCAGTTCACCCATCCCCACCCCAACTCTCCCCTTGAAAGGGAGGGAGCCTTGTTCAATCCCATATCAATCCTCAACCTGAGGGGCGGGACCCTCTACGGCGTAGCCTGGCGGCGCGGCTTCAGCGATGCGACTGCATCGTTCCTGCTTTTGTCCGAAGAAAACTGCGCGTAAAACTTCGCCAATCTTTGCAGTGCTTCAACGCATTCCTCGACTGCCGCGACCAGTGCGACGCGAATGAAATTGCGGCCGGGATTAACGCCGTGCGCGTCGCGCGCGAGGTAACTGCCGGGAACGACTGTTTCGTTGAACTGCTCGAACAATTGTTTGGCGAATTCGGTATCGTCAATCGGCGTGCGCAGCCAAAGATAGAACGCCGCATCAGGCATGTTGACTTCAGTCACCGGCCACAGGATGGCGCGCGCCTTGTCGAATTTCTCGCGGTAGAGCCGGCGATTTTCTACGACGTGTTGTTCATCGCTCCACGCGATGGCACTCGCGGCCTGGACTGCGGGATTCATCGCGCAGCCGTGATAGGTACGATACAGCAGGAATTTTTCCAGGATTTCGGCGTCACCGGCCACAAAGCCGGAGCGCATGCCCGGCACATTTGAGCGCTTGGACAAACTGCTGAAGGTCACCAGCCGGCGGAAATCATTGCGTCCAAGTTGATAGGACGCTTCCAGACCGCCGAGCGGAGCCTGGTTTTCATCGAAGTAGATTTCCGAATAACACTCGTCCGAGGCGATGACAAAGCCATAACGGTCGGACAGTTCGAACAATCGACTCCACTCGCCAATGTCCATCACATTGCCAGTCGGGTTGCCCGGCGTGCAGACGTAGACCAGCTGCGTGCGCTTCCAGGTTTCCTGCGCGACCTGCTCCAGGTTCAGAGCAAAACCGTTGTCCGGCAACAGATTCAGGAAATGCGGCTGTGCGCCGGACAGGATAATGGCCCCTTCATAAATCTGGTAAAACGGGTTCGGCGCTACGACGGCGGGAGGAGTACCCGATGTGTCGATCACCGCCTGCGCAAACGCGAACAACGCTTCGCGGCTGCCGTTCACCGGCAGCACCTGCTTGGCGCCATCGATTGCCTCGATGTGGTAGCGCCGCTCGATCCAGCGCGCAATGGCGTTGCGTAATGTTTCGCTGCCAGCGGTGGCGGGATAGCTGGACAAACCGCCGAGCTGCTGAATTAATGCGTCGCGAATGAATTGCGGCGTGGGATGTTTTGGTTCACCGATTGACAAGCTGATCGCGCGCAGCGCGGGATCCGGCGTAATGCCAGCAAGCAGAGCGGCAAGCTTCTGGAACGGATAAGGTTGAAGTCGGGAAAGATTGGCATTCATTTGGCTGACCGCGTCATGATCAAAGGGCGGTCGGATTATAAGGGCGGGCATGACAGCACAGAAGAACAACATGGTGGCGGTTGCCAGCCTGCTGACCGGAGCGCTGGTGTGGGGCGTGATCTGGTATCCCTATCGGGCGTTGCAGTCGGCCGGGCTGGGCGGCGCATCGGCTTCATTGATCACTTATCTGTTGCCTTTGCTGGCGGGTTGCTACTTGTTCCGCAAACGCGGTAAG
Organism: Burkholderiales bacterium; assembly: GCA_045810225.1. Taxonomy (GTDB): domain Bacteria; phylum Pseudomonadota; class Gammaproteobacteria; order Burkholderiales; family JACQAP01; genus JACQAP01. The sequence goes on along the minus strand of JBJMWI010000056.1, from coordinate 38,938 downwards.
CAGATTCGCACGGCACCCTGGTTGTTGGCGGCGATCGCGGTTTCGGCCGGGTTGTGCAATGTCGGTTACGTGTTAGCCATGCTGTACGGCGAAGTCGTGCGCGTCATGTTGTTGTTCTATCTTGCACCGCTATGGACCTTGCTGTTTGCGTGGCTGCTGCTGGGCGAAGTTGCAGGTCCGCGCGGCTATCCCGTCATTGCGCTGTCGATCGCAGGCGCGGTGGTGATGCTGTGGCAACCGGGCGGCCGCTGGCCGTTGCCTTACAACAACGCAGAATGGTTGGGCCTCGGCTCCGGCATGGCATTCGCCCTGTCCAATGTGTTGAGCCGCAAGGCGGTCAACATCGACGAAACAATCAAGGCCGGCGCGGTATGGGCCGGCGTCAGCGCGGTCGCCCTGATCGTTGCGCTGCTGACCGAACAACCGGCGAGTGCATTCGCTACTGTGGATGCGTCGGCCTGGTTGCTGGTGGGGCTGGTGGCCCTGGTGTTGTTCTGTGTCAATCTGGTGGTCCAGTATGGGCTTGCGCATACCAGCGCCAACCGGGCCATCGTGATCATGCTTTCGGAGCTGGTATTTGCGGCCGCTTCTTCTTTTCTGCTGGCATTCGAACACATCAGCTGGCGCGACCTGGTGGGTGGCACCATGCTGGTCGCTGCGGCGCTATATTCGGGGCGGCTCGAACAACCGGTGATTCGTGATCAGCGATCAGTGATCGGGTAATCACAATCCCGCAATCACTCAAAGGCTAATCACTTAAATTGGTTAATCCCTTACTTGCTCCCTGCATCTTCCAACGTTGAACGCGCCTCGAGTCCCGAGAGATCGATTCGCGGCTGCGGTGTCCAGCCGTTTTTGATGTGCTCGGCTGATACGGTTGTATAGAGTCCGCCTCGTACGAAAAACCGCGCGGTCAGGCGCATGAAGCGCGGCTGCGTTGCCTTGGCGAGATCGTCGAGCATGCGGTTCGTGACCGCTTCATGGAAGGCGCCTTGATCGCGGAACGACCAGATGTACAACTTCAGGCTTTTCAATTCAACACATTTTTTGTCCGGAACATAATCCAGCAACAGCGTGGCAAAGTCCGGCTGGCCGGTTTTCGGACACAGGCAGGTGAATTCGGGAATTTCCATATGAATCAGATAATCCCGTGCCGGATTTGGGTTGGGAAAGGTGTCGAGTGATAAAGAAGGCTTGCTCGGCATTCTCGGATGACGATTCCATTGTTAAAATGCGGGAAGAAAAAACATGCGCCTGGTCCATGGTTTTGGGGCTCCAGGCGTTTGTTTTATGTGTATCCGTTTAAATTATAAGCTTTTATAAAGCCCCGACAGTGCGACTCACACACATCAAGCTGGCTGGTTTCAAATCATTCGTTGATCCCACGCATATTCCGGTACCCGGGCAATTGGTCGGCGTAGTCGGCCCGAACGGGTGCGGAAAATCTAACGTCATCGACGCCATTCGTTGGGTACTGGGCGAATCGTCCGCCAAGCAGCTGCGCGGCGAGCACATGCAGGACGTGATCTTCAACGGCTCGGGGGAGCGCAAGCCGGTCGGCCGTGCCAGCGTGGAGCTGATTTTCGACAACAGTCTCGGCAAGGCGGCCGGGCCGTGGTCGGCGTACACGGAGATTTCGGTCAAGCGCGTGCTGGAGCGCGACGGCGAATCGTCTTACTTCCTGAACAATCTGCATGTTCGCCGCCGCGACATCGCCGACATTTTTCTCGGCACCGGCCTGGGCGGGCGCGGCTACGCCATCATCGAACAGGGCATGATCTCGCGCATCATCGAGGCCAAGCCGGAAGACCTGCGCAGTTTTCTGGAAGAAGCTGCCGGCGTGTCGAAGTATCGCGAACGCAGGCGCGAGACCGAACTGCGGCTGCACGATACGCGCGAAAATTTGCTGCGCGTTGACGATATACGCCAGGAACTGGGCAAACAACTCGAGCACCTGGAATTGCAGGCCGAAAAGGCCGGCAAATACCGCGGCTTCGAGGCCAACCTGAAACGAACCCAGCAGTTGCTGTGGACCTTGCGTAAGCGCGACTCGCAAGCCCAGCGCGTGAAAATCGGGCGCGAAGTCGAGGCGCTCGGCATCGAACTGGAAGCCGAGACGGCGCGGCTGCGCGATGCGGAAAAGCGGGTCGAGGAATTGCGCACCGGCCACTACGGCGCATCGGACGCCGTGCATGCGGCGCAAGGCTTGCTCTATGAGGCGAACGCGGAAATCGCACGCCTGGAACAGCAAATCCAGTTTGTGCGTGACAGCCGCCATCGCGCCGAGCAGCAATTGAATGCGTTGCGCGCGCAGGACGCCGAGCAGAAAGAGCGGCAGCAAGCCCTGCAAACTGCGCGCGCCGAAGCGGTGCGGGCGCTGGCCGCAGCATCGGAGCAACTGACTGCTCTGGAACATGCGTTGCGCGAAGCGCGCATCGCCTTGCCAGCCGCGGAAGAACATTACCGTGCCGCGCAGGCGCTGCACGCACAGGCGCAAACCGCGCTGACGCAAGCGGAACAGCAATTGCAGCTGGAAGGAACGCGCAAAGGCCACAGCGACAAACTGCTGCAGCAACTGGATTTGCGCCGGGCCCGGCTCGAGGAAGAGCGCGATGGGCTGGAAATTCCGAATCTGAGCCAGCTGGTCAGGCTCGAATCCGAGATACGGGAATTGGGCGAGCAACTGGACGCGCGGCGCAAGGCGCTCGAAGAGTCCGAGGTTGCGCTGCCAACGCACGAGCAACTATTGCAAGAATCCGAAGACATTGCCGAACAGGTTCAGCAACGGGTGCAACAAGTCGATGCACGGTTGACGGCACTGCAGTCGTTGCAGGACCAGGTGAGCCGTTCCAGCGCGCTCGAGCCCTGGCTGGATCAGCACGGTTTGCGTAGCGCGTCGCACTTGTGGCAAGGCATTCACGTGCGGGACGGATGGGATGATGCGCTGGAAGCGGTTCTACGCGAACGCCTGAACAGCATCGGGTTGAGCGATCTGGCACAGGCGCGCGGCTGGCTCGCCGAGCCGCCGCCCGGCAAGCTTTCGTTTCATCGTACCGGCGGACTTGCCGATGGCTCGGACCCAACTCCTGCGGGATTTGAACCGCTGGTCGACCATGTCACGTGTACCGATGCGCGTCTGGCGCCCGTGCTGGCCGATTGGCTGGATCGCGTTTATGTATTGACGGATCCGGCGCAAGGAGTGGAAAGGGCCGCAACGCTGCCGACTGGCGCGATGCTGGTCAGCGCCCAAGGCCACGTATTTACGGCGACCAGTGTCAGCTTCCATGCCGCGGATTCTGAGATTCACGGCATTCTGGCGCGCCAGCGCGAAATCGAGGCGCTGCTGAAGGAGCGCACCGCCGACGATGCACGCCTGGTCGACCTGAACAGCGCTGCTGCGTCACGCAAAATAGAATTTGAAGAGCGCCGGGCGCAGTTCGAAACGCTGCGACGCGAGTTCGCGGAGCTGCAGGAAAGGCACCACGAACTTAATCTGGACCACGTGCGGCTGTCGCAGCTGGCCGAACGCTTGAAAGCCCGCGGCGAGCAGATCGTTGCCGAACTGGCCGAAATTGAAGCGGAATCTTCGCGCGAATCCGCGCAAAGGGCGCAGGCTGCCCTCGAGATGGAATCCATCCATGCCGGCATGGCTGCCATGCATGCCGCCGTTGAACAGGCGCGCCAGCAGGACGAACAGGCGGAAACCGATTTGCAATTGAGTCGTGACCGGTTGCAGCAGACCGAGCGCCAGGAGCAGGAGGCGCTATTTGAACAGAAGAGTATAAATAGCAAGATCAGCGACATAGATTCTTCTCTTGAAGTCATTGCACAGACATTGTCGCGGCTCCAGGGGGACACCGAAAACCTGTTGCAGGAGCTGGCGAAAAGTGACGAATCGGCTTTGGACGATCAGCTCCAGCAGCAACTCGCGGTACGCGCGGAACGTGAGCAAGCGCTGAAGCAGGCGCGCGAGGCCCTTGAAGCCGCCGAGCAGACGTTGCGGGCAACCGAACAGGAACGCCTCGCCTCCGAGCAGAAACTCGCACCGGCGCGAGACCGCATCAGTGAGCTGCGGCTCAAGGAGCAGGAAGCCCGGCTAGCCGAAGAAAGCTTTGCCAGCCAGCTTGCCGAAGTTCAGGCCAACGAGGAAGAACTGCTGGCGCTGATCGAGGAAGGCATGCGTGCGAGCAAGTTGCAAACGGAAATCAACCGGCTCAACGAAGAGCTGGCGGCCCTTGGCGCGGTCAACCTGGCGGCGCTTGAAGAATTGTCGGGTGCGCGCGAGCGCAAGAGTTATCTGGACGCCCAATCCCTGGATCTGACTGAAGCGGTAGACACGCTGGAAACGGCGATACGCAAGATAGACCGCGAAACACGCGAGCGCCTGCAGGACACCTTCGATGTGGTCAACAAGCATTTCGGCGAGATGTTTCCCGCGTTGTTCGGCGGCGGCGAAGCAAAATTGCTGATGACCGGCGAGGAAATTCTCGATGCCGGGGTGCAGGTCATCGCGCGTCCGCCGGGAAAGCGCAATGCGTCCATTCATTTGCTATCCGGAGGGGAGAAGGCCTTGACGGCCTTGTCACTGGTATTCTCGATGTTCCAGCTCAATCCGGCGCCGTTCTGCCTGCTGGACGAGGTCGATGCCCCGCTAGACGATAGCAACACGGACCGGTTCTGCAGCCTGGTGAAGAAAATGTCGGCCAATACGCAGTTCATGTTCATCACTCACAACAAGATCACCATGGAAATGGCAAGCCAGTTGATCGGTGTCACCATGCAGGAGCAGGGGGTGTCACGGGTCGTTGCAGTCGATGTGGATGAGGCGCTGCGCATGCGCGAAGAGGCCGCAGCTTGATTGCCACAGCATACGGCGCGCGGAGCGAAAGGCAATGAGCGACCTGCAGATTGGCCTTGCCATACTGGGTGCCCTGATCGTGGTTGCAGTGCTCGCATTCAACTACTGGCAGGAGCGGCAATTCCAGCGGCGTGGCGAGCAAGCCTTCACCGTCCCGCATGAAGACGTGTTGCTGGATCGGGCCAGCGCGCCGGACGCGAAGTCGTCCGCGCCAGCGCCCTCAGCGGATGACATTCGCATTGAGCCGAGGATGGAGCCCGAGCTGGAGGTGGCTGCGACAGAGCCTTTACCTAAGGCCCAGGCGCAGGACGAGGCGGACGTGCCGCGCCGGGAAATTGATTACATCGCTGAACTGCGTGCCGGCGAATTCATCGCAACCCCACATATTGCAAAAGTTCGCCATCGTGTTTCCGCACTGGGCAGGAGGGTCAGTTTCGGCGGGCTCAATCACGAGACGAAGTCATGGGAACCGGTGCGAACCGGCGGGCGCTATACCACGCTGCGCGTCGGCCTTCAGCTTGTGGATCGCTCTGGCCCGGCGAAAGAAGAACAGTTCCGTACTTTCTGCGAGTTCGTGAAGACGACCGCGGCCGAGTTGACCGCCATTGCCGAAATGCCGGAGTTCGCGCCCTCGCTCGAGCAGGCCACCGCGCTGGATGAATTTTGCGCAGACGTGGATGTGCTGGTCGGGATCAACGTCATCGCCAACACGGGACAGGTGTTCCACGGCACCAAGATCCGCGGACTGGCCGAAGCCCGTGGTTTGCGCCTGCAGTCGAGCGGCGTGTTTCATTGCCACGACGAGCAAGGCAGTACGCTGTTCTCGCTGGACAACCAGCAGTCGGAGCCATTCCTGATCGATCGCATCCGCAATATCACGACGCCTGGCGTGACGTTTTTGCTCGATGTCCCGCGCGTGGCGAATGGCTTGCAGGTGTTCGACAAGATGGTCGCCATGAGCCGCACCTTCGCCGAATCCCTGGACGGGATTCTCGCGGACGACAATCGTGCATTGTTGAACGATGCCGGGCTGGACCGCATTCGCGCGCAGCTGCGCGCCATCTATAGCGCCATGGAGCAACGCGGAATCGACGCCGGCAGTCCACTCGCGTTGCGCCTGTTCTCCTGATATGGCGGTGCCGTCGTCCGCAGCCGAGCGAGCCGCCCGGTTGCGGCACGACATCGACACTGCCAACTACAACTATTACGTGCTGGACGCGCCGTCCATGCCGGACGCGGAGTACGACCGGCTGTTCCGGGAATTGCAGGCGCTTGAACTCGAGTATCCGGAACTGGCTACGCCCGATTCCCCAACGCAGCGGGTGGGCGGCGAAGTGCGTTCCGACCTCCCAAAAGTCCGCCACACGGTGCCGATGTTGTCGGTGCGCACCGAAACCGATTCGCATGGCGGCGCGCTTACATTCGACACCCGCATCCGCCGGGAACTGAAACTCGGTCCGGATGATCCCCCGATTGAATACAACGCGGAACTCAAATTCGATGGCATCGCGATCAGCCTGCGCTACGAACGCGGCGTGCTGGTGCGCGCAGCGACACGCGGCGATGGCCAGATCGGTGAAGACGTCACCTCGAACGTGAAGACCATCCGCAGCATCCCGCTGCGGTTGCGCGCCGATCATCCGCCCACGGTGCTGGAAGTGCGCGGTGAAATTTTCATGCGCCGCGCCGAATTCGAAAAGCTGAACGAACGCCAGCGCGCGGCAGGCGAGAAGGTGTTCGTGAATCCGCGCAATGCCGCCGCCGGATTCGTGCGTCAGCTCGATTCGCGCATCACTGCCAGCCGGCCGCTGTTCTGTTATGCCTATGGACTGGGCGAAGTCGAAGGCTGGGCGCTGCCGGAGACCCAGAGCGCGATACTGGATGCCTTGCAAGGTTTCGGGGTGCCGGTTTCCGAGCAACGCACGGTCGCGCACGGCGCCGACGAATTGCTGGCCTTTCATAGCAAAATTGCGCAGGAACGTGACCGGCTGCCGTTTGATATCGACGGCGTAATTTATAAAGTCAACAGCATCGCCCTGCAGCGCCAACTTGGTTTTGTATCGCGCGAACCGCGCTGGGCAGTCGCGCACAAATACCCGGCGCAAGAAGAGCAGACGCAGGTACTGGGCGTGGAAGTGCAGGTCGGACGCACCGGCAAGCTGACGCCGGTCGGAAAGTTGTCGCCCGTATTTGTGGGCGGCGTGACGGTCAGCAATGTGACCTTGCATAACGAGGATTACATCAAGGAACTGGATCTTCGCATCGGTGACACGGTGATCGTACGGCGCGCCGGTGACGTGATCCCGCAGGTTGTCGCGGTGCGCAGCGAATTGCGGCCGCCGGGCGCGCGCCGTTTTTCAATGCCGGCCCGATGCCCGGTGTGCGGTTCCGAGGTCGTGCGTGAAGAAGGCGAGACCGACCATCGCTGTACGGCAGGGCTGTTCTGTCCGGCGCAGCGCAAACAGGCGCTCCGGCATTTCGCCGGTCGCCGCGCGATGGACATTGAAGGTCTGGGTGAAAAATTAATCGATCAGCTGGTCGACGCAGACAGGGTCAAAACCCCCGCGGACCTGTACCGGCTTGATCTGCCGACCTTGTCCGATTTCGAGCGCATGGCTGAAAAGTCAGCGACCAATGTGCTGGCGGCCATTGATAAGAGCAGGGCGACGACGTTGCCGCGTTTTATTTTCGCGCTTGGCATTCGCAATGTCGGGGAAACCACAGCGCGCGATCTGGCACGTCACTTCGGCGCGCTGGAAGCGCTCATGCAGGCAGATGAAACAGCACTGCAAGAAGCGCCGGACATCGGTCCGGTGGTTGCGCAAAGCATCGTGCATTTTTTTGGGGAACGGCACAATCGCGATGTCATTGCCCAACTGCGCGCCGCCGGCGTCCATTGGCCGGACGAGCAGGTGGTCAGGGCAGCGGCGTTGCCGCTTGCGGCCAAGACCTTTGTGTTGACAGGCACGTTGCCGACCCTGACGCGCGACGAGGCGAAACAACGCATCGAGGCGCAAGGAGGCAAGGTGACCGGCAGCGTATCGAAGAAAACCGATTACGTAGTGGCGGGCGCCGACCCGGGCAGCAAACTGGACAAGGCGCGGGAACTTGGCGTCGCTGTGCTGGACGAAAGAGGGTTGTTAGAATTGCTTGAATAACCCACTATCGGATCCACATGGCAATTGGGTATTGTGCGTCCGCCCTCCCAGGAGCAACACTTGAACAAGATCACCAAAGCGGTTTTTCCGGTCGCCGGCATGGGCACGCGGTTTCTTCCGGTTACCAAGGCCAGTCCCAAAGAGATGCTCCCGGTCGTGGACAAACCGCTGATTCAGTACGCCGTCGAAGAGGCGGTCGCAGCGGGCATAACGCAGATGGTCTTCATTACCGGGCGCAACAAGCGCGCCATCGAGGACCATTTCGATAAAGCCTATGAGCTGGAGACCGAGCTGGCCGCCCGTAACAAGCATCAGATGCTCGAACTGCTGCAAGGCATCCTGCCGAAGCACGTAAGCTGCATCTACGTGCGCCAGACGGAAGCGCTGGGACTTGGTCACGCCATCTTGTGCGCCCGCCCGGTGGTTGGCAATGATCCGTTCGCCGTCATCCTGGCCGACGACCTCATCGACGGCAACCCACCCGTCATGAAGCAGATGGTCGATGTCTACACCAGCGAGCGCTGCTCGATCCTTGCCGTGCAAACCGTCGCCCGCAATGAAACCTCCAGTTATGGCATTGTCAGGACCGAGCCCGGCGAGCGTGGCATGCATCGCATCACGGGAATTGTGGAAAAACCGAAACCGGATGTGGCGCCATCGACCTTGGCGGTGGTCGGCCGCTATGTGCTTAACCCCGAAATTTTCGGCCATCTTGAACGAGTAAAACCGGGGGCTGGCGGTGAAATCCAGTTGACTGATGGCATTGCCGCCTTGCTCGCAGAGCAGCGCGCAGTCGCCTATGAGTTCCAGGGCGTCCGCTATGATTGCGGCTCGAAGCTGGGTTACCTGGAAGCCAATGTGCTGTTCGCGATGCGTCATCCCGAAATATCCGCCGAATTTTGCGAGTTTGTCGATTCGCTGAGAGCCCGGGAAAAAAGGACAAAAACCAGTGCCAAATAAGGATCGGGCATGGCAATTACTGCGCGAAGCGGATCTACTGTTCGACGAAGATGAAGTCAGCCGAACCGTAAGGCGGTTGGCGCTCGACATTACCGCCAAGCTTGCCGAATCCTATCCGCTGGTCATGCCCGTCATGGGCGGCGCCGTCGTCTTCACCGGGCACCTGCTGCCGCTGCTGCACTTTCCCCTGGAATTCGATTACCTGCATGTGACGCGCTATGACGGCAGTACCCAGGGCGGACAAGTACAGTGGAAGACCAAGCCGCACGTGGATTTTCGCGGACGCACGGTACTGGTGCTGGACGACATTCTCGATGAAGGCAACACGCTGGCGGCGATTCGCGATCACTTGCTTGGAGAAGGGGCGGCGGCTTTTTACAGCGCCGTGTTCGCGGAAAAAGATCTGGGGCGCAAGAAACCGATCAAGCCCGATTTCCTGGGCTTGACGGTCCCCGACCGATACGTTTTTGGATTTGGCATGGATGCCTATGAATGCTGGCGGAATCTGCCTGCAGTGTATGCGCTGAAGTCTTGAGGAGAAAAGCATTGCTTGGAATTATTGGGGGCACCGGGCTGACTCAGCTGTCCAACCTTGAAGTGACCCGTAGAATGATTGTCAGAACGCCGTATGGAGACGCCTCGGGCGCGCTGACGTTTGGAAAACTAAACGGCCGTAAAGTGGTATTCCTTGCGCGTCACGGTTACGGCCACACGATTCCGCCGCATGAAGTGAACTATCGTGCCAACATCTGGGCGCTACATTCGGAGGGTGTGAAGCGGGTGGTGTCCGTGGCGTCGGTCGGCGGCATTCGTTCTGATCTTGCTCCTGGTGCACTGGTGATTCCGCATCAGATTCTGGATTACACCTGGGGTCGCGAGCATACGTTTTTCGAAGGACCGGACCAGCCGGTCACCCACGTCGATTTCACGCGCCCCTATTGCGATGAATTGCGCGACAAGCTGAACAAGGCGGCATTCGCGGCCGGGCAGTCGGTGATCAACGGCGGCGTCTACGCCGCAACGCAAGGCCCACGGCTGGAAACTGCGGCCGAAATCGATAGGCTCGAGCGTGACGGCGCGCACGTGGTTGGCATGACGGGCATGCCGGAGGCGTCGCTCGCCAAAGAGGTCGGCATTTGCTATGCGGCCATTGCCGTCGTGGTGAATCAGGCGGCCGGCCGGGGCGATAGTGCGCAGGCGATTCACCTGGAACAAATCAATGCGGTATTGCTTGCGGCCATGAAGAACGTGCGGCTGCTACTGGAAAAACTGGTTAGCGAGGATGATTAAGCCGGTCTTGAGAATGGGCGATCCGTTGCTGCTGGCGCGTGCCGAGCCGGTAACTAGATTCGATACGCCCGAACTGCATGCATTGCTGCAGGACATGGACGATACGATGCGAGCGAAGGACGGCGCTGGCATTGCGGCCCCACAGATCGGCGTCAGTTTGCAGGTGGTTCTTTTTGGCGTCGGCACCAATCCGCGCTATCCGGATGCGGAGCAGGTGCCTTACACGGTGTTGATCAACCCGACACTGGAACCGGTCGGAACGGAGATGGAAGAGGGCTGGGAAGGCTGTCTGTCGGTGCCCGGCATGCGCGGGGTCGTGCCGCGTTACAGAGAATTGCGCTATCGCGGTTTCGATCAATTCGGCTCGGCCATCGACCGGCTCGTATCAGGCTTTCACGCGCGCGTCGTGCAGCACGAAACCGATCATCTGTTGGGCATCCTGTACCCGATGCGCATTCGCGATCTGCGTAAATTCGGCTTCAATGAAGAATTGTTTCCAGGACAACGCATCATTGACGAGTAGCTTCGGGTTGCAGTTCGTGCATGAGTTCTGCTTCCAGCCGCACCACGTTTTTAACATCGCGTAACGCTTCGCCATTCACCAGGAAAGTATCTTCCGCGCGTTCTCCCAGCGTGTTGATTTTGGCCGTGTAGAGATTGATTCCGTACCGGTCCAGCACCCGTGCCACGCGGTATAGCAGGCCCGGGCGATCCCCGGCGATCAGGTTCAGATAGTAATAGGCACCTTTTTCATCGGGACGGATGTGGACTTCGGGCGTCATGGAAATGTATTTGACCTGGCGTGACGGCCTGCCGTGCGAGGGAGAGGGCAGTTCACCATGCGCAAGCAATTGCGCCTGGAGGTCGTGCTCGATGTAGCTGATCAAATCGCGGTAGTGCGAGGTCGCGCGCGCGGGGTCCATGATCTGAAACGTGTCGAGCGCGTAACCGTGATGCGTGGTGTAGATTTTCGCTTCCACGACGCTGAAGTTGATGCTCTGGAAAAACCCGCAGATGCGCGCGAACAGCGATTTCTCGTCCGGCGCGTAAATCATGACCTGCAAGCCTTCTCCGATCGGTGACAGTCGCGCTTTCACGACTGGAACAGGCGTATCGGCACGATAGTTCAATAGCCGCGTGTGCCATACGATTTCCGCTTCGTCATGGCGCAAAAAATAGCTGTCGTCAAGCTTTCGCCAGAATCGGCGCGATGCGTCGTCCACGATGGCATAAGCGCGAAGCTTCACGAGGACGCGCTCCTGGCGCGCCTGCAGGGTATGGTCCGCCGGCACCTGCTCGGGGTCGAGCATCCGGCGCGTCAAGTGAAACAAGTCCTCCAGTAATTTGGCTTTCCACGCATTCCATACTTTCGGGCTGGTGCCGCGTATGTCCGCCACCGTGAGCAAATACAGCGCGACCAGCCGGCGCTGGTTTTGCACTTTGTCGGCGAATGCGCGAATCACATCGGGATCGGACAGATCCTGTTTTTGCGCCGTAGCCGACATCATCAGGTGTTGCTCGACCAGCCAGGTCACCAGCGCGGTATCCTCCTTCGATACGCCATGCGCGCGGCAGAACCTCGATGCGTCCGTCATGCCCAGCATGGAGTGATCGCCACCCCGGCCCTTCGCGATATCGTGGAACAGGCCGGCCAGATACAGAACCTCGATACGGTCGAATTCCGCGATGAGCCGGCTACACAGCGGATATTCATGTGCCATCTCCGGCACGGCGAAACGGCGCAGATTGCGGACCACCATGAGGATGTGCTCGTCCACCGTGTACACATGGAATAGATCGTGTTGCATGCGTCCAACGATGCGTCCGAAGGCGGGCAGATAGCGGCCAAGAATGCCGTATTGATTCATCCGGCGCAGCGCATGCGTTATGCCCGAGGGACGGCGCAGCATCTGCATGAACAGCGCGCGATTCTCGGGATTGCGTCTGAACGCCGCATCGATCTGGTCGCGTGCGTGCCACAAGGCGCGCATGGTCGGCACAGCAAAGCCTTTGAGTTCCGGGTGGTCCTGCAGCAGCAGAAATGCTTCCAGAATTGCCGATGGCTGCCGTTGAAACAAGCCGTGACTGGCCTCGAGCAATTCGGAATTGATGCGAAAGCGCTCGCTCAATTCACGCGGTTGCGTGGAGGCCGCAGGAAAAATACGCCTTCTGAGGTTCTGCAGCACGATGGTGTTAAGCAGCTGGACCGCTTTCGCAGTGGTGTAGAATTGCTGCATGAGCTGCTCACTGGCCCGCCTGGCTGGCGTATCCGCCAGACCGTATTCCTTGGCCAATGCCGACTGGAAGTCGAACAGCAGGCGATCCTCGCGCCGATTCGTCAGATAGTGCAAGCGAACGCGCAGCACGGCCAGCATGGCTTCGTGACGCTTCAGCTGGCGCACTTCTTCGCGCGTCAGAATTTTTTCACGCGCGAGATCCTGCCAGGTATCTCCAAGACCCGCAGCCCGGCTGATCCATAAAATATTTTGCAGATCGCGCAGCCCTCCGGGGCTTTCCTTGACATTCGGTTCAAGGTTGTAGGCGGTATCGTTGAACCGCGTGTGCCGCTGCTGTTGTTCCAGCAATTTTGCTTCGACGAAATAGTCGACATCCAGATCGCTGAAAATGGCGCTTTTGAAACGCGCGTACTGCTTGCGGTTACCGGTTACGAGCCGCGATTCCAGCAGCGTGGTCTGAACGGTGACGTCGCGCCGTGCTTCGTCCTGGCATTGCACGATGGTGCGCACGCTATGGCCGATTTCCAGGCCGATGTCCCATAACACGCCCACCAAAGCTTCAACTTGCCCGCGCACGCTGTCTTCGATTTCGCCGGGCAACAGGATCAGAACGTCAACGTCGGAGTACGGATAGAGCAGGCCACGACCATAGCCCCCAACGGCCACCAAGGCGAGTTCATCCGATTGCCCGGTTTCGTTCCAGATACCTTGCAGCGCCGCGTCCACCAGCGCACATTGGCTCTGCAGCGCGCGGGTGGCATCGGGTTTTGCAGCAAAGGATGCCTTGAGTTCGGCGCGGCCGTCAGCAAGCGCCTGGCGCCGATCTTTGGTATTGGGCGCGAACATGCTGGTCCGCGCAAGGCGCGGAAGGGCCCCGGCGGACATCTATGGCGTCGCCGGCGGCGGTGGCGTTCCCGGCGAGACCGTCAACACTTCGAAACCGGTGTCGCTGACCAGCACGGTGTGCTCCCACTGCGCCGACAAGGAATGATCTTTCGTAACCACGGTCCAGCCGTCCGCAAGTTGGCGAATGCCTGCCTTGCCGGCGTTGATCATGGGCTCGACCGTAAATACCATGCCGGGTTGCAGCCTGATGCCGGTTCCGGCATGGCCATAATGCAGGACTTGCGGCTCTTCATGAAAATTCCTGCCGATGCCGTGACCGCAGAACTCACGCACGATGGAGTAGCCGTGTTCTTCCGCGTGGGCCTGGATGACCTCACCGATGTCCCCGAGGTAAGCCCCCGGTTTCACCGCCTCAATGCCGCGCCACATGCATTCATAGGTGATTTGCGCGAGCCGGCGCGCTTGGATGGACGGTTCGCCCACAAAAAACATGCGGCTGGTGTCGCCGTGATAGCCATCCTTGATCACGGTGATATCGATATTGAGGACATCGCCGGGTTTGAGCTTTTTTGCGCCGGGCACACCATGGCACACGACATGGTTCACCGAGGTGCATATCGATTTCGGGTACGGTTGATAGCCCGGAGGCGCATAGTTTAAGGGTGCGGGGATGGTGTGCTGAACATTGACCATGTAGTCATGGCACAACGCATCGAGCTCTTCGGTCGTGACATTGGGCCGAACATGCGGGGCGATAAAATCTAGCACCTCGGCCGCAAGGCGGCCGGCGACACGCATTTTGTCGATCTCTTCAGGAGTTTTGATGGGGACGGACATGATTGCAACTCGTTAAGCCCGCAATGATAACACCGGGGTCCTTGAGCCCCAGTGGTACGCGTGCCCGGAAAATGAAGCTAAAGCGCCGGCAATTCAACCATCACCGGAGTCAGGGCATTTGCCCTTGCATTCACAGCAGGCAGGTCACGGAAGAGGAATCTTGTGGAGCCGCCAACACAGGTATGAGCGGGCTTAAGCGCCCGCCACGGCACTTCCGTTACGGCCTAGTGCTTCGAGCGTTCCATTTCCCATTCAAGATGCTCGGAATAGGCACTGGGGGACATGAGCTTGATGCAGGCCAGCACATCGGCCAGCTGCAGTACGCGACGTCTGGCCGGTGAACCCGGGGTATCAGGATCGGTTTCCATGGGTGTCCACTGGTTGCTGACCCAGAACATCCAGCACACCTCGAGATCGGAGTTCTCGAGCAACAGTACGCGAGGCTCCGGCAACCAGTCGATGCGGCTGTGTCCGATAAAATTCGGTGCCGGCTTGGATTCCGTGGACCGCTCATTAAGAGCATCCACGAGATCGGCTACTTCGTTGTAGACACTGACCTGCGCGATAAAGTCGGTGCCCAGCTGGCGGATGTAATTCGTCCAGCCCTCGGGCGCGAACGCGAGTATGTCTTCCTCGGACGGAAAATCGACCGGATGGCGGCTGGCCCCGGGTTCCACCGGCCGCCTGGTGTCATTGCCATTTTTTATGGTTTTCACGCTGCTACTTTCGAACGCCGTGGCCGATTGCGACACCACGGAAGCAATGTATATTTTATCCAACGTTCGCCGCTGAGCGTCCGGCCCAGCATCCTGCCGGAATAGTTGGTACAGAGTACCGCCGGCGTTTGCGACGCATCCCGGGATCGGGTAATATGCGCGCCTTTCAAACGCTGGACGAGTGAAGGGAAGACCAGCGTCTGACAAAAGAGTATTCCCTGATAGCTCAGTTGGTAGAGCGACGGACTGTTAATCCGCAGGTCCCTGGTTCGAGTCCAGGTCGGGGAGCCAACACTTTCGAATGATAGCAACACGGTCTGTCCCGGGGCAGTGTTCGCCGCGTCGTATTGCACCACCTTCCCGCCCGGCGGCGCGTTGCCTCCCGTGATCGACGTACTCACGCATGATGGGCGTACTCACGCACCCAAAGCTTGCACCCGTTCCCGATTGATGTGAAATAGTCCGAAAGGACGAATCGCCAACGCCATATGCTGTAAAACATCCGTGAGTTTGGCGATGCGGATGGGCCACGCGTGCATCGCTTGGTGCACAGCAGATCAACACGGCGGGAATTGCAAGGCGTCAGCAGGATCGCCGCGCCTATGTAGGCGCAGCTATGCTTACGGAAATGTGCCGCGCTTCTTGTCTTCCATGTCTTTCGTTTTGTGGTCTTCACCTACGCCCAGCTCCTTACGATTTTCCGCTTGCCGGGACTTGTCATGGCGCGCATCGCCTGGTTTTTTGCCGCCCGAACTGCGTGTGCCGGACGTTGAAGACGTATCGGATTTTGGTTGCGGATTCGTACGAGGATCGGCTGGCATGGTATCTCCTTATCTGTGGCGTAACGGCGAGCTTGTTTTACTTGGCGCAAGGATGATGCCAATTTTCACGCCAAAAGATCATCTCAACGGTTAACCCAACAACGTCGTGGGCTCGCATCCCTCTGCATGCCAGATCAGAAAATTTACCGGTGCGTGTACAAATTACTGTCCGAGTTCCCTCCATCAGAAGACCTTCGGGCAGAGAATACCCGCGTGCGGGCGTATGCCAGACGGGTTTTCGCTCTCGCTGCTGATGGCATAGCGCTTGCGTCTGCCGCTTGCCGGGCCAAATAACGAGCCGCCTCTTCAATGGGTACCCGTATCGCGGCAATCCGAGGAGTGATCAGCCATGAGCGGAACAGGCGTGCAATCGCGGGCTCCGAACTACTGGAAGACGGCTGACCGTCAAATGCAAAAAGTTGCGCAATGGCGCTTCGAAAAAGTAGCCGAGCACAGTTGGTATTGGGAGCGTATTCAGGATGAACACGCCCGGACGAGAATAGGGCCATTTCCCACCTTTACCGCCTGCCTCATGGACGCCCGCCAGCAAGGATTCAACGCCGGGATGTCCGAAAGACGCAGAATCCCGCGGGACCCACAACCGCCGCTGTTCAGTCGCTAGGCCTGTAGGGCAAAAAAAAGGGCGCCCTCGCGGTGCGCCCTTTCAACATCAATCCTTGGTAGTGACTACACGTTGCTTGGCCCGTTGGGCTATTAGCAGGGGTTGGCCACCACTTAGAACCACGTAAGGTTATCTCCTACGCTTGTCAGAATTCTCCTTCATCTATTGGAAACGGGCGATAGTCCGTTCGGACTACGCTTGGTACCACATCGGCAAAGACGCCTTGTCATGTCCGGAGCGGCCACCGTTTGGGCAGCGGTTGCGCCGCACCTGCATCAACCGAGTACCTTCGCAATTGCGCCTGTTACGTGATCGATGTTGCGCGAGTTGAGGGCCGCTACGCAAATGCGCCCGGTGTCGATCGCGTACACCGAGAATTCAGTGCGCAAGCGCTCAACAGCAGCTTTCGAGAGGCCGGAATACGAGAACATGCCACGTTGCCGGGTCACAAAACCGAAGTCCGCATTGGGCTGGCGGGTACGCAACTTGTCGACCAGCAAGCGGCGCATTTCCTGGATGCGACCGCGCATCTGCCCGAGTTCTTTCTCCCATAGCGCGCGCAGCGCCGGAGTGGTTAGCACGGTGGCAACAATCTGGCCTCCGTGCGTGGGCGGATTGGAGTAATTAGTGCGCACGATGCGCTTCAGCTGGCTCAGTACGCGAGCCGCTTCGGTCCCGTCGCCTGCTACCACGCTGAGTGCGCCGACACGTTCACCATACAGCGAGAAGGACTTGGAGAACGAGTTGGACACGAACGCGGGGCAGCCCGCTTCGGCAAAACGTCGAACCACTTCCCCGTCGGCCTCGACACTGTCGCCAAATCCCTGGTAGGCGATATCGACAAACGGCATAAGACCACGCGAGACCACCACCTCGATTACCCTGGCCCACTGTTCAGCCGCCAAATCCACGCCAGTCGGATTATGGCAACACGCGTGCAATACCACGATGCTGTTGACGGGGAGCGAGTTCAGCGCGTCCAGCATGGCGCTGAACTGGATGCCATGCGAGGCCGCGTCATAGTAAGGGTACGTATTGACTACAAAGCCCGCATTCTCGAACAGCGCGCGATGATTTTCCCAGCTCGGATCCGAGATCCATACTTGGGATTGCGGCAGCAGACGCCGCAGAAAATCGGCGCCAACCTTGAGCGCGCCGGTGCCTCCAAGCGCTTGCACTGTGATGACACGATTTTCCTTCACTGCCGGCGAGTTGCTGCCGAAAACCAACTCCCGGACGGCGTGGTCATAGGCCGGCAGACCGTCGATGGGTAGATAGCTCCGCGGAGCCGATTTCTCGGCCAACTGAACTTCCGCCTGGCGCACACAATCAAGCAACGGCACTTTACCGGTATCGTCATAGTAAATGCCGACCCCCAGATTGACTTTGTTCGGATTCTTGTCAGCGTTGAAGGTTTCGGTCACGCCCAATATGGGATCCTTCGGAGCCATTTCCACGGCAGCCAGAGGGGACGCGCGGTGAGGAGCGTTCATCGTGTAATATCGAAAGTTTTTGAGGCTGTATTGTACCGTGACGCTTACTTTTCCTGACAGCCCGTTTCGCCTCTATCAACCGTTCAAGCCCGCCGGCGATCAACCGGAAGCGATTACAGCATTGGTCGAAGGATTGAACGACGGTCTTGCGTTCCAGACGTTGCTCGGCGTAACCGGTTCCGGCAAAACCTACACGATGGCTAACGTCATCGCGCGCACTGGACGGCCGGCGATCGTAATGGCACCAAACAAGACTCTGGCCGCGCAACTGTACGCCGAAATGCGCGAGTTTTTTCCGGAGAACTCAGTTGAGTATTTCGTTTCGTATTACGACTACTATCAACCGGAAGCGTACGTACCCTCGCGCGACTTGTTCATCGAAAAAGATTCGAGCATCAACGAACATATCGAACAGATGCGGTTGTCAGCAACCAAATCGCTGCTGGAACGCGACGATTCGGTCATTGTCGCCACCGTGTCGGCTATTTATGGCATAGGCGATCCTGTCGACTACCACGGCATGATTTTGCACGTGCGCGAAAAGGAGCGCATGGGCCAGCGTGAAATCATTGCACGGCTCACCGAGATGCAGTACGACCGCAATGATTTCGAATTCCGCCGCGGCGCGTTCCGGGTGCGCGGGGATATCGTCGACGTGTTTCCGGCGGAAAATTCGGAAATGGCGTTGCGCATTTCGTTATTCGACGACGAGATTGAAGCGCTGACATTGTTCGATCCGCTGACCGGGCATCTGGTGCAAAAAGTCCCGCGCTACACCGTGTACCCGTCCAGTCATTACGTGACGCCGCGCAGTACCACCTTGCGCGCGATCGAAGCGATCAAGGATGAGCTGCGTGTGCGCATTGAGACCTTCCAGAGCAGCGGTAAGCTGCTGGAGGCGCAACGCATCGAACAGCGCACGCGCTTCGACCTGGAGATGCTCAATGAACTGGGTTTCTGCAAGGGAATTGAAAATTATTCGCGACATTTGTCCGGACGCAACCCCGGAGAGCCCCCGCCGACATTGCTTGATTATCTGCCGCTGAACGCGTTGATGTTCATCGATGAAAGCCACGTCACCGTGCCCCAGATCGGGGGCATGTACCGGGGCGATCGGGCACGCAAGGAAAATCTGGTGGAATACGGATTCCGCTTGCCGAGCGCGCTCGATAACCGGCCGCTACGCTTCGACGAATTCGAAAAAATCATGCCGCAGGCGATATTCGTCTCGGCAACACCGGCGGATTATGAGAAAGAACATCAGGGGCAGGTCGTAGAGCAGCTCGTCAGGCCTACCGGGCTGATCGATCCGGAAATCGAAGTCAGGCCGGCCGCGACGCAGGTGGACGACTTGCTGTCACAGATCACCGAGCGCGTTGGCAACGGTCAAAGGGTGCTGGTCACGACCCTGACCAAGCGCATGGCCGAAGATCTGACCGACTACCTGGCGGAGCACGGCGTGAAAGTCCGCTATCTGCATTCCGACATCGAAACCGTAGAGAGAGTAGAGATCATTCGCGACTTGCGGCTGGGTGAATTCGATGTTCTTGTCGGGATCAATCTTTTGCGCGAAGGCCTCGATATCCCGGAAGTTTCGCTAGTGGCGATTCTTGACGCGGACAAGGAAGGTTTCCTGCGCTCTGAACGATCGCTGATTCAGACAATAGGCCGGGCCGCCCGGCATTTGAGCGGCAAGGCAATCATGTATGCCGACGTGATGACGGATTCAATGCGGCGCGCGATTGCGGAAACCGACCGCAGGCGCCTGAAGCAGATCAGCTACAACGAAGCGCATGGCATTACGCCCATCGGGGTAACGAAGCGTGTGCGGGATATGATTGAAGGTGTGTACGACAATTCGGTGGAGCACGACCGCAGGGCCGCGGAGAAGCTGGCTGAATACGGGGCGATGAATGAAAAAGACTTGCTGCGCGAATTGAAACGCGTAGAGCGCGAGATGCTCGAAAGTGCAAGGAATCTGGAATTCGAACGCGCCGCACAGTTACGCGACCAGCTCAAGAACTTGAAGGAACTGGCATTCGGCGTCGCCGAAATCGGCGATGAACTCCCCGCGACGGGTACGCACGGTCAGGTCACGCCGATTGCATCGGCCCGCAAACGCAAGGCGTGATAGAGCCGGCTCATGGCCGGGCTCTATCAGACAACATTGTTGCTATGAATCAGGCGGCGTCGTTACCCGCGGATTGGCGCTGACCCGTTTCCACTTGTTGCAGCGGTTCGTCGGAATCTTGTAGCGATTGTTTGCGCGGGCGCGGTGTTCTCGCACGGCGCGGCATTTCAGGTTCCTCATTAAACGACGATGCGGTGTGCTGCGTTTCGATCATGACCAGTTCCGGCGGCAGCGTGACGGGCTCCAGCTTCCAGCCAGGCGCCTGTTGCGCAGCGACTGTCGACTCTGGCGCGGGACGTTGCTCCGGAATAACCACCACTGGCGCCAATTCGGTTGTTATTACCTGTTCCCTGATTTCTTCACGAGCGACCGATTGCGCGACCGTTGCTACTTGCTCCGCGGGCGCGTATTCCTCATGGCGCTCAGCCGTTTGCGGCTCGTTCGTGAGCGCCCTGGCTTCATCGCGGACCATGGTAGCGGGACGGTGATCTCGCTGTTCGCGAGGAGGCCGGGCCGGCCCGGATGCATTAGCGGATTGGCCGGACGACGCCCGGTTATGCTGTTCACCCCGAGCCTGCTGATTCCCGTTGTCTTCGACATGACGGCCCCGGCCGCCTCGGCCGCGTCGCCTGCCGCGTCCTTCTTCACGGGGTGATTCCGCGGGACGATCGCCTGGTTGGCGTTGTTCGACTGCGGCTAATTGCTGTTCAGGACGTTGCGGCCGCTGCTGGCGTTCCGGCTGCTTGCGTTCGGCGTGTTCCTGCCCGCGATTACGCCCTTGATCACGGCGGCTGTTGTCGCCATCGGGGCGTGGCCCGCGGCGCGGTTCGTCGCGTTTTCCAGCCTCACCGCGCGTATCCGGACGACTGTGCCGATGGTCGCGGCGCGGTTCACCATCCCGATGACGACGTGGATCTCGCTGTCGCGGTTTCACGGGTTCAGGAATCGCTTCGGGCTTGCGGGTCAACCAGCCCAATATTTTTTCAAGGATCGACGGTTGCGCTACTTCGCGCGACGAAGACAGCGGCGCGGGCTGGGCCGGCGTAATGCCTTGCACGGCTGCTTGCGGGCGCTGGATTTCGGGCTTCTGCGCGCCGGCAACGGCGGGCGCAATTTCTGCGGGGATGTCGGCCAGTTTGTAGCTGGGTACTACGACATCGGCCTGATTAAGTTCCTCATGGCGCAAACGGGTTACCGTGTAGTTCGGCGTCTCCAGACCCACGTTCGGAATCAGCAATACATTAACTTTCAGCCTCGTTTCAATGGAGTGAAACTCGTTGCGCTTCTCATTGAGCAGATAAGTCGCAACGTCAATGGGCACCTGAGCATGCACGGCTGCGGTGCCGTCCTTCATGGCTTCCTCTTGCAGGATCCGCAGAATATGCAAAGCCGAAGATTCAATGGAGCGGATATGTCCGGTGCCATGACAACGCGGGCAGGCAATGTGGCTGGTCTCTCCCAAGGACGTCTGCAAGCGCTGGCGCGACAGTTCCAGCAGCCCGAAGCGCGAGATCTTGCCGGTCTGGACCCGGGCGCGATCGTAGCGCAAGGCATCACGCAGGCGATTCTCGACTTCCCGCTGGTTGCGGGCAGCTTCCATGTCGATGAAATCAATGACTACCAGACCGCCCAGGTCGCGTAACCGCAGCTGGCGTGCGATCTCATCGGCGGCTTCAAGATTGGTGCGGGTGGCTGTTTCTTCGATGTCAGCACCGCGTGTGGCGCGGGCCGAGTTGACATCGATGGCGACCATGGCTTCCGTATGATCGATCACGACGGCGCCGCCAGAGGGCAGGGGCACTTGGCGCGAATAAGCGGTTTCGATCTGATGTTCAATCTGGAAACGAGAGAACAACGGAACATCGTCCTTGTACAGCTTGACGCGGCTGACATTCGCCGGCATGACGTGGCTCATGAACTGCCGGGCTTGCTCGTAAATCGCTTCGGTATCGATCAGAATTTCCCCGATTTCCTGGTGGAAATAATCACGGATCGCCCGGATGACCAAGCTTCCTTCCTGATAGATAAGATAAGCGCCGCTTTGCTGCTTGGCTGCTGTCTCGATTGCCGTCCACAACTGCATCAGGTAATTCAAGTCCCAGGTCAGCTCTTCAACCGATCTGCCAATGCCCGCTGTACGGGCGATGATGCTCATTCCGGGCGGGACTTCGAGCTGGGAAATCGTGTCGCGCAATTCGTTGCGCTCTTCACCTTCTACCCGACGCGATACGCCTCCGCCGCGTGGATTGTTCGGCATCAGCACGATGTAACGACCGGCCAGACTTATGAAGGTGGTAAGTGCCGCCCCCTTATTGCCGCGCTCATCCTTGTCGACCTGGACGATAAGTTCCTGGCCTTCACGCAGCGCTTCCCTGATGGAGACTCGTGCCGGATCGGCGTCCGGGTTTTGAAAGAAGGATCGGCTGACTTCCTTGAACGGAAGAAACCCGTGGCGCTCGTTGCCATAGTCTACGAAGGCGGCCTCGAGGCTGGGCTCGATGCGGGTGATGATGCCCTTGTATATATTGCTTTTGCGTTGCTCTTTTCCTGCCGTTTCGATATCGAGATCGATGAGCTTCTGGCCATCGACTATCGCGACACGCAATTCTTCGGTCTGGGTCGCGTTAAACAACATCCTTTTCATTATTTTGCTCTCCCGCGCTCACTATTCACGGGGAGGACAAACCTTGCCGCGCCGTTAAGGCGCGTGGCTTATTGGCTTTCCGTCGTCGGATATTTCATGGGTGGAAGAGGACGATAGCTATTGTGGCCTGAAGATTTGTCTGTTGTTCATCCTGCCTGGTGCAGGACTGTGAAATCCACTGGAATGCTGCGAGCGCGCAACTCATCATTTACCATCGCTACTTTTTCGGGTGAGCGAGCTTAACCCCTCTCGACGGCCGCAGATCTGCGGGAGCTCCAAGCACGGCGTGCGCCGGCGGCAGGGCTCAACCACAAAATTTGCACTGATTGCCCGTTCGTTTGATTAGTATAAGGAAAATGAACAGCTTAAGCAAAAACTCTGCAACATGGCGCGAAGTAGATGAATCCTCACACAATCAGCGCATCGATAATTATCTGCAGAAGATCCTGAAGGGTGTACCCAAGAGCCATATCTACCGCATCCTGCGAAGCGGCGAAGTCAGGGTAAATAGTGGACGGGTCGAAGCTTCGTACCGGCTACAAGATGGCGACAAAATCCGGCTGCCCCCTGTCCGCACCGGGAAGCCCGCCTCCGGAGCTGCGCCAGTGGCTTCATCGGCAATCTTTGTTGGCGGCGTACTGCTGGAAGACGAAGATCTGTTGATCATCGACAAACCCAGCGGCGTCGCAGTACACGGGGGCAGCGGTATTTCCAGCGGGGTAATCGAAAGCTTGCGCCTGTCCCGTCCTGGGTTGCGCTTTCTGGAGCTGGTACACCGGCTGGACCGCGATACCTCAGGCGTTTTAATACTGGCTAAGAAGCGCACGGCCCTTACCGGCCTGCACACCCAGTTGCGCGAAGGCGCCGTGCGCAAACACTATCTCGCGTTGGTGCTGGGAGAATGGGTCGATGCCAAGCGCAATGTAAGGGCCGCCTTGCACAAATATGTGGCCGCTTCCGGTGAACGCAGAGTCGTGGTGCACGACGAAGGGCAGCAGGCGCACACGGTCTTTCGTTTGATGCGGAATTTCCCCCTGTATAGCCTGCTGGATGCCGAATTGAAAACCGGGCGCACACACCAGATCCGGGTGCACTTGGCGCATGTTGGGTTCCCGATTGCCGGCGATGACAAGTACGGCGATTTTGAAGCGAACAAGCGTTTGGTGAAGCTGGGGCTCAAGCGCATGTTCTTGCATGCATCGAGTCTGGAGTTCACGCACCCGAGAACTGCCCAACCGGTACGGGTCGAAGCGCCTCTTGCGCCCGAACTGGAGCGTTTCCTTGGCTCCTTGTCGGCTGGAGGCTCGTCGGTGAAGGACAAGTAATGTCCGCCCGATACGACGTGCTGGTATTCGATTGGGATGGTACGCTGATCGACTCCGCCGGACACATCGCCGTTTCACTGCAGGCCGCGTTTCGCGATCTTGGCCTTGAGGTGCCGTCTGACGAAGCGGCGCGACACGTCATTGGACTGGGACTCGAGGATACTGTGCGATATCTGAATCCCTCCTTGGACAAGGACCGTTACCAGGAATTGGTCGAACGCTATCGCGTACATTTCCTTGCTGGTGACGAGGGTGTCGAGTTGTTTCCCGCAGTCGCAAAAGGCATTCCGCTATTGCAGCAGGCAGGTTATCTGATGGCCGTTGCAACCGGTAAGAGCAGGCGCGGCCTCGATCGGTCGCTGTTGGCTACCGGCTTGCATACTTATTTCCATGCCTCGCGATGTGCCGATGAAGGATTTCCCAAGCCGCACCCGGACATGCTCCACGAGATCATGCGCGCATTGGGTGCCGCGCCAGAGCGCACGTTGATGATCGGCGATACCACGCACGACTTGCAGATGGCGCAAAACGCCGGCGTGGCAGCCGTGGCCGTCACCTATGGGGCGCATGCACCCGCCAAGCTTGTGAGCATGAACCCGCTCGCCTGCGTGGAAAGTTTCGAAGGCTTGATGCAATGGCTGCAGCAAAACGGCTGATCTGTCTCTCCCAGGATCTGCCCGAACGTGGCACGGGCGTGCGCTTTAATGTCGCGGCCATGGGCAAGACCAAGCCCGCGTTTGTGGTCCGCTATCGAGGCAAAGTACAGGCCTATCTGAATAGTTGCGCCCATGTGCGGGTCGAGCTCGACGCACAACCGGGGGAGTTCTTCGACGTAGCGGGTTTATACTTGGTTTGCGGGACGCACGGTGCAGCGTATCTTCCGGACAGTGGTTACTGTATTGGCGGACCATGCAAAGGACTGCGACTCACAAAACTGGCCGTGGAAGAGCACGAGGGCGGCGTGTATTTAACTGAAAACGAGGATACGGTTAATGTCTGAATCAGAACCCGCCGGCGCGAAAGAAAACTGGGAGCGTCAGGTCATCGAGAAATTGGCCCGCAGTGCGCTCGATGAACAACGAAAGTCGCGTAATTGGGGTATTTTTTTCAAGACGCTGACATTCATCTATTTGTTTGCCTTGTTGTTCATTGCGTTCGGATGGCTCGGAGGGCGCGAACCACTGCCTGGCGACCATAGTGCGCTCGTGGAGGTGAATGGGGTGATCGGCGCCGGTAGTCATGCCAATGCCGATATCATCAGCCAGGGATTGCAGGACGCATTCGAAAACAAAGGCACCAAGGGCGTCATTTTGCGCATCAACAGCCCCGGCGGGAGCCCAGTTCAGGCCGGTACCATCAATAGCGAAATACGCAGGCTGCGCCAGAAATATCCCAAGATACCGCTGTATGCCGTCGTTGAAGATATTTGCGCCTCGGGTGGTTACTACGTCGCCGTGGCAGCGGACCAGATTTATGTGGATCGTGCCAGCATCGTGGGCTCCATTGGCGTGCTGATCGACGGCTTTGGTTTTACTGGAACGATGGACAAACTCGGTGTTGAGCGCCGGTTATTGACAGCCGGGGAGAATAAGGGATTCCTGGATCCTTTTTCGCCGATGAACGCCTCACAGCGGGAATACGCGCAAAAGATGCTGAGCGAAATTCACCAGCAGTTCATCGATGTGGTGCGCAAGGGGCGCGGCAAGCGCCTGAAGGAAGGGCCCGACACGTATTCCGGCCTGGTGTGGACAGGACAAAGGAGCATCGAACTCGGACTCGCGGATGCTCTTGGCAGCGTCGAGTACGTGGCGCGCGAAGTCATCAAGGCGGAAAAAATCATCGATTTCACGCCCAAAGAGAATATTGCCGAGCGCTTTGCCAAACGCTTTGGCGCAGCAATGAGTGAAGCGCTACTGCAAACCACTGCGGTGAGCCCGCGCTTTCGCTGACGCGGAGTGATCGGACAAAAGCAGAAAAACAGCCGGCCTTTTATGCAATTGCGGATAAGTGCTTTGGCGCCATTGGCCGATGGTTCTGCTATGAATTTCTTCAGTTGAACTGGTCAGGTCTACCGCAACGCAAAGCATCGTTTCAGCTGCGCAGTTTGCGATGAAGGCCTGTAGCAACTTGTCGTTGCGGTAAGGTGTCTCGATAAAAATTTCAGTCTGATCGAGTTTGCGCGATCGTTGTTCGAGTTCCCGAATGCGTGCGTCCCGCTCTGCTGGAGCCTGGGGCAGGTAGCCGTTGAAGGTAAAACGCTGACCGTTCAATCCAGACGCCATGAGCGCCAGCACAATGGACGATGGGCCCACGAGCGGGACCACTCGAATGCCCAGTTGGTGAGCACAATGGACGAGATTGGCGCCGGGGTCCGCAATCGCGGGACAGCCCGCTTCGGACAGCAGTCCAACATCGCCCCCTGCACCGAGCCAGCGGGCCAGCCGTTCGATATCGGCCGGCTTCGAATGCTCGTCCAGCACTTCGACTTCAAGCTCTTGCAGCGGTAATCCAAGCTCCTTTAAAAATTGACGCGCTGATTTTGGATGTTCGACCACGAATCTGCGCAAAGGCAAAACCGACTGACGCAGTTGCGTGCCGACCCAATCAATGCCGTTTTCAGCAGTGAGCCCGACCGGAATCAGGAACAGTGTTTTATTGTGCATGGGCTGTCGGAAGACGGGCCGCTTCAGGGAAGCGAAACCCGTTCATTCCTCAGCAGCTCGGACAGCCCGATTAACGGTAAGCCAATCAACGCCGTCGGATCGGTGGAAACGATCGTTTCGACCAATGAGATTCCAAGGCCTTCCGCCTTTGCGCTACCCGCGCAATCGTACGCGGGCTCCGCTTCAAGGTAGCGGGCAATTTCTGCGTCGCTCAACTTGCGGAATTTGACTTCAGTAGATACCAGTTTTGTCTGCGCGTGTCGGCTGCCTGCGTTCAACAGCACGACTGCAGTGATGTAATTGACAAGCTTGCCACTAGCGTACCGCAGTTGCTTCAGTGCGCGCGCATGATCGCCGGGTTTGTCGAGTCGCATGCTTCCGCAAAAAGCGACTTGATCGGAGCCGATGATGAGCGAGTCTGGGTACTTCGCCAACACTGATTGGGCCTTGTTTAATGCCAGGCGGCCCGCCGTCGTTGCCGGAGTTTCGCCCGCGAGCGGCGTTTCGTCGGCTTCGGGCGCGGCTGTTTGGAAGGGAAGCTTCAGGCGTTCCAGCAACTCGCGCCGGTAGCGTGACGTGGAGGCCAGAACCAGTGTTAGTCCGCTGTTTGTTGAAGACATTTTGTTTTGACAGGGAAAACTAAAACCACTATTATGCGCGGCCTATGCGGGATGGGGTCGCTGTTGACAGCGTTGTCTTTGCGCGCGATGCGCGCGTGTTGCGCGCGACGCTAGACCTTGCCGATCTGACGCGCTTGCAGGATGCGTTGTTTAGTCAAGACGGCCAGATCACGTACTGCCTGACCGGCGCGGTAAACGAGGAAGGCATCCCATTATTGCGGCTCGATATTGCCGGGGAACTGGTGTTGACATGCCAGCGATGTCTCGGGCCGGTTAAATTTAGCCTGGGTGCGTCGCGGAAGTTTGAATTGGTTTCCAGGACGGAGCCTTTGGGTGATCCGGCGCAAGAGCCCGGTGATGTGGAAAAAATACACGCGGACCCGAAGCTCGATGTGGTTGCGCTGGTGGAGGAAGAGGCTATTCTTTCATTGCCGATGGTGCCCGCACATGCCCCAGGGGAATGTGCGCCCTCGCTGGAAGCGAACGATCGGAACAACATGAAATCGCCTTTCAGCGCGCTGTCGGCGCTGAAGGGCCGTAACGATTAGAACTTAAGGAGCAACCCATGGCAGTTCAGCAGAACAAAAAATCGGCATCAAAACGCGGCATGCATCGGTCGCACGATTTCCTCACCAATCCGACACTCGCCGTAGAGCCAACGACCGGCGAAACGCATTTGCGCCATCACATCAGTCCTAACGGTTTCTATCGCGGCAAGAAGGTCGTTAAGGTCAAGGGCGAATAGCAATCGGCGTTTGGCTGCCCGTATCGCGCAGCTGTGCTGCCTGTCATATTCCGGTTTCCAGTTCCGCCTGGTGCGAGATACCCGCACCGCGCGCGAGCCGTGCGCACTGTGTGCGCCATAAACCGGCTCATTGCGCGTTGATCACCGTAGCCATAGATTGCATGGGTGGCGATCACGGCGCACACGTGACCGTTCCTGCCGCCATTTCATTTTTGGCGCAGACCGATGACACACAGGCCGTTCTTGTGGGATTGCCCGGGGTTCTCGAGTCCGAACTGAAGGGAACACCGACAAGCATCAGGGATCGCATCCTGGTGCGGTCGGCACCCGAAACTATTGCCATGGATGAAGCGCCAGCCTCGGCATTGCGCGGAAAGCGTGAATCATCGATGCGCATTGCGATCGATGCGGTGAAAATCCAGGATGCCCAAGCCTGCGTCAGCGCCGGAAACACTGGCGCGCTGATGGCTATTTCGCGCTTCGTACTGAAGATGCTCCCCGGCATCGAGCGACCGGCGATCGCGTCCTTTCTACCGACACTACGCGGGCATACCTGTGTGCTCGATCTCGGCGCAAATGTTGACTGCAGCGCGGAGCATTTGCTGCAGTTTGCAGTCATGGGCTCCTCGCTGGTCAGTGCCGTTGACCATATCGATCGCCCTTCCGTGGGCCTGCTCAATATCGGCGAAGAAGAAATAAAAGGCAATGAGGTGGTCAAACAGGCAGCCGACCTGTTGCGGGAAAGCGGACTTAATTTCTATGGGAACATAGAAGGCACGGATATCTATAAGGGCACTACCGATGTCATCGTATGCGATGGATTCGTCGGTAATGTCGCGCTAAAGACATCGGAAGGGCTGGCGCAAATGCTCGCCGCGTATTTGCGTGAGGAATTCCAACGCAATGTATTCACCAAAATCACCGGTGCGGTGGCTTTGCCAGTGATTAATGCATTTCGCCGGCGTGTTGATCACAGGCGATACAACGGCGCGAGCCTCCTCGGCCTCAAGGGCATTGTCGTCAAGAGCCACGGCTCTGCCGATAGTTTCGCATTTCGTTTTGCGATCGAGCGCGCTTATGAAGAAGCCCGCCACGATGTTCTTCGCGGCATAAGCGATCGCCTGGCGACCCTCCATCAAAGGGCCGCCTGATGTTCTCTCGTATTGTCGGTACGGGAAGCTATCTTCCGGAAAAAATCGTAACCAATGACGATCTGGCCCGCACGCTGGACACCTCGGACGAATGGATTCGAACGCGCACCGGTATCTGCAGCCGGCATGTGGCTGCTGACGGGCAGCTCGCCAGCGATCTGGCGCTTCCCGCGGCGCAAAAGGCACTGAAAGCGGCTGGCGTGGATGCGGCGGATGTCGATCTGATCATCGTCGCAACCACGACACCCGACATGATCTTCCC
Source organism: Burkholderiales bacterium (assembly GCA_045810225.1). GTDB lineage: Bacteria > Pseudomonadota > Gammaproteobacteria > Burkholderiales > JACQAP01 > JACQAP01. The sequence continues at coordinate 9,559 of JBJMWI010000056.1, read as the reverse complement.
CAGCACCGCATGCATACTGCAGGCGAAGCTTGGCGCGGCCGGTTGTCCGGCGTTTGACGTGCAAGCGGTGTGCAGCGGGTTCGTCTACGCGCTCAGTATTGCCGATCTATTCATCCGTGCCGGCAAAGCCAAAAATGCGCTGATCGTCGGGACAGAGGTGTACTCGCGTATTTTGGATTGGAGCGATCGCGGCACTTGTGTGCTGTTTGGAGACGGGGCTGGCGCGGTGGTGGTTGTGGCAAGCGACCAACCCGGAATCATTGAAAGCAGGCTGCATGCCGACGGCAGACACAAGGACATGCTATGTGTACCAGGCAGCGTTAACGGTGGGAAGGTGTGGGGCTCGCCTTTCGTGCACATGGATGGTGGCGCAGTGTTCAAATTCGCAGTTCGCGTGTTCGAAGAAGGCGCCAATGAAGTGCTGCAGGCTGCAGGTTTGCACATTGCCGATGTTGACTGGTTCATTCCGCATCAAGCCAATATCAGAATCATGGAGGCGACCGCAAGGAAGCTCGGCCTGCCAAAAGAAAAAGTCATCGTCACCGTACACCATCACGGCAATACATCTGCTGCATCCATTCCGCTTGCGTTGGACGAAGCGGTGCAGGATGGCCGCATTCTGGATGGTCAGACGCTGTTGCTGGAAGGCGTCGGAGGTGGCTTTACCTGGGGTGCGACGCTGCTGCGTTGGTGAATATGAGACCTGCATTCGTATTTCCAGGACAGGGATCGCAATCGGTGGGCATGATGAAGTCCTTCGCGGACTTGGCCATGGTGCGGGAAACTTTTGCCGAGGCCTCGGATGCGGCCGGCGAAGATCTTTGGGCTCTGGTTCAGGATGGGCCGGCCGATGTGTTGAACCAGACCATCAACACGCAGCCGGTAATGCTGGCGGCCGACATAGCACTCTATCGCGCGTGGATCTCTCATTGTGAGACTCGCCCGTTTGTAGCTGCTGGCCATAGCCTTGGTGAATACAGCGCCCTGGTGGCAGGAGAAGCGATTGACTTTGCCGAGGCGGTCGCACTGGTGCGCTTTCGGGCGCAAGCAATGCAGGAAGCGGTACCGGAAGGGGCTGGCGCAATAGCAGCAATCCTCGGACTGGACGATGAGGTCGTCGTAGGAGTTTGCGCTGAAGCCAGTGAAGCAGGCGAAACAGTTGAAGCCGCAAATTATAATTCTCCGGCTCAGGTAGTCATTGCCGGACATAAAGGCGCAGTGGAACGCGCCATGAACATCGCCAAGGCAAAGGGAGCCAAGAGAGCGGTCATGCTGCCGATGAGCGTACCCTCGCATTGCAGTCTGATGCGCCCGGCGGCTGTGCGCATGCAGGAACGACTCAAAGCCGTCGATGTCAGGGTTGCAAGCGTTCCAGTCCTTCATAATGCCAATGTGCGCAGCGCAAACTCGGTTGAAGAACTGCGGGAATCCTTGGTCCGGCAACTTTCTCAGCCGGTACGCTGGGTGGAAACAATTCGCGCGATGGTATCCGCCGGCGCAACCCATATAGTGGAATGCGGTCCGGGCAAAGTTCTCGCTGGACTAAACAAACGCATAGCGCCGGAAACACCAGTCATTTCCTTCGCAGATGAAACGGCCTTCCAGCAAGCATTGATCGCGCTGAAGTAGGGGAAACATATGCTCGACGGAAAAGTGGCGCTCGTTACTGGAGCAAGCAGGGGAATAGGTCAGGCTATAGCGCTGGCGCTGGCTAAAGCCGGTGCAACGGTCGCGGGAACTGCGACAAGCGAAGGCGGAGCAGCCGGCATATCAAAATACCTTCGGGATGCCGGCTTAAAGGGTAACGGGTACAAACTTGACGTCAATGATGGCGCGGAGACCCAAGCCGTGCTTGCCGCGATTGAATCGCAGCAAGGTGCCGTGGCGATTCTGGTGAATAATGCCGGAATTACGCGGGACAATTTGTTGTTGCGCATGAAAGACACGGAGTGGGACGAGATTATGGATACCAACCTCAAGTCGGTATTCCGCTTGAGTAAGCTGGTCATACGCTCAATGATGAAAGCGCATTTCGGACGCATCGTTAATATAACGTCCGTGGTTGGATCGATGGGCAATGCCGGACAAGTGAATTACGCGGCCGCGAAAGCCGGTGTCGTCGGGTTCAGCAAGTCGTTGGCGAAGGAAGTAGGTAGCCGCAATATCACCGTGAACTGCATTGCCCCAGGATTCATAGAGACGGACATGACGCGTGCATTGCCTGACGAGCAGAAGAAAGCATTGCTGAGTTATATTCCTTTGGGCCGGTTTGGACAAACCCAGGAGATCGCTGCCGCCGTGGCGTTCCTGTGCTCCGATGGGGCAGCGTATGTGACGGGAAGCACTTTGCATGTCAATGGTGGTATGTACATGGATTGATGCCGTACGGCATGCAAGTTTGGTAGAATGTGCCGCGTGTTTTCGCTGCAGGCGCCTAAACAGGTACGGAAGTCACGCAATAGAATCTTCAAGCAAAAAGGGAAGGGACATTAATGGAATCCGTAGAACAGCGCGTCAAGAAAATCGTTGCCGAGCAGCTGGGCGTCAATGAGGCCGATGTCAAAATAGAATCGACTTTCGTCGATGACCTTGGAGCTGACTCCCTCGACACCGTGGAACTGGTCATGGCACTTGAAGAGGAATTCGAGTGTGAAATCCCTGATGAAGAAGCGGAAAAAATCACGTCTGTCCAGCAGGCGATCGACTACATCAAGGCACATCTAAACTGAACGTCTCTTCTTTTCTTTTCAACCTGGAGTTCCGTTGGCCAGACGCCGAGTCGTCGTAACCGGTTTGGGTACTGTCTGCCCGGTCGGAAACAGCGTCAAGGAAGCGTGGAGCAACATCCAGGCAGGTAAATCCGGAGTGACCCGGATTACCCGTTTCGATGCGTCACCGTTCGCATCCCAGATTGCAGGCGAGGTGAAAGGGTTCGACATCGGCACAGTGCTGACGCCGAAGGAGGCCCGCCGGGTCGATCTGTTTATCCACTACGGAATTGCAGCGGCGGCTGAAGCAATCAAGGATGCCGGACTCGAAGCCCATCCAAAAGATGCTGAACGCGTCGGTCTCAACGTCGGTTCCGGTATCGGTGGGTTAACGCTGATCGAGGAGACGCACAAAGCCATGCTGGAAGGTGGCCCGCGCAAGATCTCTCCGTTTTTCATTCCCGGGGCTATCATCAACATGATCTCCGGAAACCTGTCGATCATGTATGGCTTCAAGGGTCCCTGTCTGTCAATGGTTACAGCTTGCACTACTGCTAATCATTGCATAGGCGATTCCGGGCGTCTGATCGAGTATGGTGATGCCGACGTCATGGTTGCTGGGGGCTCTGAATCGACAGTCTGCGCGCTTGGAATAGGCGGGTTTGCGGCGGCTCGCGCACTAAGCACGCGCAATGACGATCCGGCCACTGCCAGCCGGCCTTGGGACACGGATCGCGATGGATTCGTGCTCGGAGAAGGCGCGGGCGTTGTCGTACTCGAGGAACTGGAACACGCGAAAGCGCGCGGCGCGAGGATTTATTGCGAACTTGTTGGCTATGGCGTCAGCGCGGACGCGCATCACATCACGGCTCCCTGTGAAGATGGAGCAGGGGCGGCGCGCGGAATGATGAATGCGATGCGCAATGCCGGAATCAATCCGAACGAAGTTGACTACATCAATGCGCACGGCACGTCCACGCCGCTCGGTGACCTCGCTGAAACCATCGCGGTGAAGCGCTGTTTCGGAGATCATGCAAAAAAACTGGCAATCAGTTCCACCAAGTCCAGCACGGGCCATCTGCTCGGCGCGGCGGGCGGAGTGGAAGCCGTATTTACCATCATGGCCATGATTGATCAGGTTGCGCCGCCGACGATCAATATGTTCAATCAAGATCCTCAATGTGATCTCGACTACGTGCCAAACACTGCCAGAGGGATGAAAATCAACGTTTCGTTGTCTAATTCCTTCGGCTTCGGTGGAACCAATGGCACCCTGGTGCTGCGTACTTTTAGTCAATAGAGGAATGCCGCAGTTCGAACCGGGATAACGCCAGATATCACAAGCTGGTGCGGTAGAGTAACAATCATCGTTTCGGGGTGACGTTCTCAAGCATGGCAAATCGAAATCTTTTCCTGCCAGCACCGAGATGGACATTCATGCGGCTGTTGCGTGCAGGCCTGCTGGCGGGCGTCCTGGTAGCAGGCTGCGCCGCTGCCTGGCTTACGTATTTCGCTTTTCATGCCATTGATGTCCCTTCCAGCGCGCGGACTTTCAATGTCGACCATGGCAAAAGTCTCCGCAGCGTTTCAGATCAGCTTGCCCAAGCGGGCCTGGTTTCCGACCAATGGAGTTTTCAGGCGTTGGCCCGACTCATGGGCGCGGCAGGGGAAATAAAGGCCGGGAGTTACGAAGTAGGGCCGCGCATTGCACCCTATCAGCTGTTGGAAAAAATCGTCAAAGGGGAATTTGCACAGGCCGAACTCAAGTTCATCGAGGGATGGACGTTCGCCCAGTTGCGAAGCGCCCTGGACACGCACGCCGCTCTAAAACATGACAGCACCGGATTGTCTGATGCACAGATTTTGCAGCGGCTCGGCATTGATAAAGCATCGCCGGAAGGATTGTTTTTTCCGGACACCTACTATTTTGCCGTAGCATCGAGCGACCTTGCATTGCTCAAGCAAGCGCATCTGCGCATGCAGTCAAAACTGCAAACCATCTGGGAAAAACGTGCCGCGGGCTTGCCTTTCAAAAACGACTACGAAGCGCTGATATTTGCATCGATCGTTGAAAAAGAAACAGGGCGAAACGACGAAAGGCAATTGGTTTCCGCAGTATTCATGAACCGGCTTCGGCGCGGCATGCGGCTGCAGACTGACCCGACCATTATTTATGGTCTTGGCTCGGCGTACGATGGTAATTTGCATCGCCGCGATCTGTTAAAAGATACCCAATACAACACCTATACGCGATACGGCCTTCCGCCAACACCGATTGCAATGCCGGGAGAGGCATCAATTTGGGCAGCCGTGAACCCCGCGCAAAGTTCGGTACTGTATTTCGTATCGCGCGGCGATGGCAGCCACGAGTTTTCCTCGAATCTGGCTGACCACAACCGCGCCGTGAACAAGTTCCAGCTTCACCGTTGAAGCGCGGACCGTTCATCACATTCGAAGGTATCGATGGGGCGGGCAAGAGTACGCACGTGGCATGGGCGGCTAGTCATTTGCGCGAGCGTGGGCTGTCCGTGATCTCTACCCGGGAGCCGGGAGGAACTGTGCTGGGCGAAAAACTGCGTGAAGTGCTGCTAGGCGCGCAGGAGCCAATTCATCCGGAAACGGAAACGCTGATGATGTTTGCTGCCAGAAGGCAACATCTGGAAGAGCTCATCATGCCCGCCTTACGGCGTGGCGATTGTGTGCTCTGTGATCGTTTCACAGATGCCAGTTTTGCGTATCAGGGCGGTGGACGGGGCGTGGATAAGCACAAACTGTCCGCGTTGGAAGCTTGGGTGCATCCCGATCTTGAGCCGGACTTGACCGTCCTGTTCGATGTCAGCGCGCAAGTTAGTCAGGATCGGATAGCCCGTATCAAATCTCCTGACCGGTTTGAACGTGAAGATGCACAATTTTTTATGCGTGTCCGCAACGCGTACCTTGAACGAATGAAGGAATGTCCTGCCAGATTCTTGCGCATAGACGGCGCACGAACCATCCTGCAAATCCAGGCCGAACTGGCGAAGCACTTCACGGTGGCGTTGTCGAAATGGAAGCCTTGACCTACCCTTGGGTCTTACCGTTGCTGGCCAAGCTACCCACCTCCGCTATGGCGCTGCCGCGAGCGTTGCTTCTGACAGGCAGACCAGGCTTGGGCAAGCGGGCTACCGCGCTGTTTCTCGCGCAAAGTCTGTTATGCGAGACGAAACGGGACGGTTTAATCCCCTGCGGGACATGCCCGTCATGCCTGCTTTATCGAGCAGGCAATCATCCGGATTTGCGCACCCTGGAAGTCGGAGAAGATGAAACCCCGAACGCCGGCGCGTCCGATGAAGAACTTTTGCCAGCAAAGAAACAAAGCCAGCACATCCCAGTGCAAAAAGTGCGAGCCCTGCTCGATTTCGTCACGCTGACGCCACATCGTGGTGGCGCAAAGGTGATATGCATTGTCCCGGTGGAAGCCATGCTGCCAGCCGCCGCTAACGCTTTACTCAAAATACTCGAGGAACCGCCAGGCGACACGTATTTCTTATTGGTGAGCCATCAGCCCGAGCGCTTGCTGGCTACCATACGAAGCCGCTGTTTCCATATGGCGTTTGGTCTCCCCGATCGGCAGCCGGCATTGGCGTGGCTGGAAGAGCAGGGGATAGGCAATGCAAAACTGGCGTTGGCCCAGGGCGGATATGCGCCGTTGGCCGCGATTCATCGTGCCGGTGACCCACAATTTTGGAACCAGCGAAAAATTCTTCTGAACGCCGTTGGCAGTGACTCATTTGACGCCTTGCATGTTGCCGAGGAGGCGCAGGATATCGATGGCGCATTGGTCGCTACATTGCTGGCCCAGTGGGTTTATGACATCGTAGCCATTCAATCTGGAGCCAGCGTGCGGTATCACCTGGACTACGCAGCGACCCTACAGAAATTGGCACGTAGCGTCTCCATATATGAGCTCATGAAGTGGTATGACGCAATCGTGCGCTATGGGCGTATGGCAGAACACCCCCTCAACAAGCGCCTCGCCATGGAAGATGTTCTGGCCGGTTTCCCAGGCCAGTGAGTCTTAGGTTGTCGCACTAGGTGTTTTGGAGGGTCGCTGATTGTTCGTCGATTCACACTGCCATATCAATTTCCCGGATCTGGCTGCGGATATCTTTAGCGTGCTTGGCGAGATGTCCGCGAACAAGGTTACGCACGCGCTTTGTGTGTCGGTGAATCTGGAATCATTTCCGGAAGTGCTTCACCTCGCCGAACGTTTTCCCAACATATTTGCATCGGCTGGCGTACATCCCGATGATCGGTCCGGCGCAGAGCCTGATGAATCCAGGCTGATAGAACTGGCGCGCCATCCGAAGGTGGTCGCGATCGGCGAAACCGGCCTGGACTACTACCGGGTCGAGGGCGATACGGACTGGCAGCGGCGGCGCTTTTGCACGCACATTCGCGCGGCCAGGCAAGCCGGTTAACCGTTGATCTTGCATACACGGGAAGCTGCGGCTGACACGCTGCGGATCATGCGCCAGGAGGCAGCCGCGGAAGTTGGCGGCGTCATGCATTGCTTCACTGAAACCGCCGAAGTTGCTCAACAGGCCATGGAAATGAATTTCATGATTTCGTTTTCGGGAATCGTGACCTTCAAGAACGCAAAGGCTCTTAAGGAGGTTGCCCGGGAGGTGCCCTTGGATCGCCTGCTTATCGAAACGGATTCACCGTATCTGGCGCCCATTCCTTTTCGCGGAAAGACCAATCAGCCGGCTTATGTGCGTTTCGTAGCCGAAGAAATTGCTCGGCTCAAGGGGATTTCCATTGAAGCGGTGGCTGAAGCTACAACACAGAATTTCTTCAGATTGTTCAGCAGCGCGGGAGCACCTTGACGAGCCGTTAGGACAGAAATGTTATGCGTATAATGTATATTATGTTAAATTGACTTTAAGTTCAGGGCATGTGTTGCGGGCCGGTCCGCTAATAATTTCCGCCCTTTCAATATCTTTCCGGCTACTATTAAAGTGTTTTCGCTGCCAAAATCAATTCTTGGCGTAGGTCAAACGGCGAGGTTCTGGGGCTGCCTACCATCCGATTGGGAAATCCCGGTTACATTCCGATTGCACGCGCGGTGTCTTGCCGTGGCTGGCATCATGCAGCTTCGCCGCATCGGGGCCACTACAACCGACCCTGGTATGTTCGGTGAAAAATAAAGCGCAAAAACGAATAAAGGACCTTCCATACGTCATCCAGAGCGCTCACGACAACGGCACGCGCGGTTCAGTGCATTGACGCACATTCGATATTTTGCTGCTCCAAGTACAATATTTCGGCTCAATTACAACGGTAAAAACCTTCAAATGGGATGGCACTGCATCAAAACTCCACCTACCCCGCCGGGCAGGCGGCATCGGGTTCCAAAATCTGCTTTTCAAAGAGCTTTCGGAGCTCGGGGGGGGGCGCCGATCCGGGCCCACGTTTTTCGGAAGAGTTTCCCCGACGGGCGCGATTGGTTATTACTTTTCGCCGCAGGCGGCTGAACTGCTGCAGGGATTTATCGCTGTATGGGACGGTATTCCGGTGGAGGAGCCCACTGATTCTAGCTCCGACAGAAAAAGTCATTTGAGCCGTTTCCGTTAAACAAACAGGCCAGTGAGAACCAGGCTAGAACGACTCCGCCAGTTCCCGCACAACATCTGTCATCCCGATACGTGCGAAGCGGTTTGGTAAGAACCGGCAGCGAAGCGTCTCTAACGCCGTGGAACCCTGGTTTGACGGAGTTTTTCGAAACAGCAGATCGCAGCGGCTGCGGCTACATTCAAGGACTCCATTCGCCCAGCCATAGGAATATGCACGAGCTGATGAGCCAACGACAATACCTCGTCGGGCAGGCCCCTGCCTTCGTTGCCGAACATCATCATTACCGGGCCCGAAAGATCGATGTCATAAATTGTCTGTTCGGCGCGCGCGCTGGTGCCAATCACGGTGCCCTGGAAATCCGCAAGGGAAGCGGCAAGGCTGGTATGTTCCCTCACACGGAGCACAAACTGTGCGCCCATCCCGCCTCTGAGCGACTTCGGCGACCAGGCGTCGGCACATCCCCTGGTCAGATCGGCTGAGGTCGCGCCCGCGGCTGCCGCGGTCCTGAGCAGACCGCCCAGGTTGCCAGGGTCCTGTATCCCTTCCAGCAATACACGAAAGTCGTCGGGTGTTTTGGACGCCACCGTTGGCGTCGCGGCGATGGCTACAATGCCCTCCGAGGTCGCAACTTGTGCAATGTCAGCGAAAAGAGCATCGGCGAGCAGGTAAGCATGTTGCGCCGAATCGGCTTCTACAATTTGCTGGATGTCCGGGCGTTGGGCATCTTGGCTGCTCACCAACAGCGTGCAGTTTTTCAGGCCAAATTGCTCGGCATACGCACCGATCAATCGAGTGCCGTCCATCACGATCTGCCCTGTCTTGTGTCGCTCGCGTGCCGACCCCGCGAGCTTGCGCGCCTGCTTATACAGCGGGTTCTGTCGTGAGGTAATGTGCTCCACAATGGGGTCAATTCTGAAGTAATGCCCGGAGCGCCGCCGAGCCGGCAGGGCCTAATGAAAGCGAAGTTAAACTACCTGCATTTGATGAGCATGTTGCTGCTTCGGTACGCTCCGTATTGGGTCGCGGGGGTAGAACCCTGCTTGGCGCCACCGGCTACTACGTCGTATCCGTTTTCACCACACAGTTCTTCCGCCTTGGTGTAGCAATTGCCCCAACTCTGCGCAGTACCGGAGCAATTGATGCTGTGACCTGTGGAGCCATCCGGTAAACGGATGGCGCTGACCGAAGTGCAGCCAGCGAAGCAAGCGATAGTTACCAGGAAAAGTATGCGCATT
>JBJMWI010000055.1:0-5668 GCA_045810225.1 Burkholderiales bacterium | reverse complement strand
AAATCGCATAGTTCAAATGGACTATGCGATTAAGTGATGCAAGGAAAATCGGGCGTTAGTACCGCGCTCGTGGTGCCTGACAATAAGTTGCATTCGAGCAACTGGGCGCTGCCGCTTAAACCTGGACGTTGAATGGCAGCTATGGGTCGCGAGCAGGCGTCCGCAGCCAATCGAGTTAACAAAGTTGCTACCGAACTCTTGGCACATGCACGTCCAGGGAACTTGACAGTAATCTATATTTCCATAATATTGGAAATGTGAAAACGATAGACGCAATCCAAAGCCTTGCGGCCTTGGCGCAGGCAACCCGTTTGGACATCTACCGGCTCCTGGTGCAAAAGGGGCCGGACGGACTGGCAGCAACTGCCATCGCAGAGAAGCTGGACATTCCCAATGCCACGCTGTCCTTCCACGTTAAATTACTCACGCAAGCGGGGCTGGTTAGCGCAAGGCAGGAAGGCCGCTTCATCTACTACGCGGCCAACTATCCAGCGATGAACGCACTGGTGGGTTTCCTTACCGAGAACTGCTGTGCTGGCGAGGATTGCAGCGTCGTTCGCGTACCTGTCAAAACTTCTAAAAGGAAATCGGCATGAAACGCTTCCATGTGCACGTATCCGTAGATGATCTGGCCAACAACATTCGTTTCTATAGCTCCCTGTTTGGCAGTGAGCCATCTGTGGTGAAGGACGACTACGCCAAGTGGATGCTGGATGATCCGAAAGTCAATTTTGCCATTTCGCGGCGCGGCGACAATCCAGGCGTAAACCACCTAGGCATCCAGGTCGAAAGCGACGAGGAACTCGAAATCATGCGCGGGCAGCTAACCCGAGCGGACCAGCCCATTGTGGAGCAGGTCGGTGCGGCCTGCTGTTACGCCAAGTCCAACAAGCATTGGGTGCAAGACCCGCAAGGCGTTGCCTGGGAAACATTCCACTCCCTTTCGAGCATTCCGGTATTCGGGCGCGACACGCAATCCGCGGGCAAGACCATACCGGTAAAGGCGGCTTGTTGCGTACCTAAGACCGCGTGAGGTTAACGTGGCAGATAAGATTTACAACGTGCTCTTCCTGTGCACTGGCAACTCCGCACGCAGCATCATGGCGGAGGCGATCCTGAATCACCTGGGGCGAGCGAGATTCCACGCATACAGTGCGGGAAGCTATCCCAGCGGTAGAGTGAATCCCTTTGCCTTCGAGATGCTGGAGCATTCTCGGTTGCCAACTGGCGGTCTTCGCAGCAAGCCATGGGGCGAATTCGCAGCTACGGGTGCGCCTCAAATGGATTTCGTGTTCACTGTTTGCGACAACGCGGCGGGAGAAGTTTGTCCGATCTGGCCAGGACAACCGATGACAGCACATTGGGGCGTTGAAGACCCAGCCGCCGCGACCGGATCGGATGAGCAAAAGCGCAGGGCGTTCACAAAAGTGTTCAACCAGCTTCGCAACCGAATCACGATGTTCGTCAGCTTGCCCATCGCCGCCATTGACCGGCTTGCACTGAAAAATAAGCTCGAAGATATCGGCAAGGCATGAGCACCTCGTCGTTCTCCCGGCAACTGGCAGGCGAGTTGATCGGGACAGCGTTGCTTCTCGCCACGGTAATTGGCTCCGGCATCATGGGCGAGCGCCTTGCGGGTGGAAACGTGGCAATAGCTCTCCCGGCCAACACGTTGGCAACAGGTGCAATTCTCTACGTGCTCATTACCTGTTTCGGCCGCATATCGGGTGCGCACTTCAATCCCGTCGTGACGCTGACTGCCGCACTGCTGGGCCAATTTCCTTGGCGCAGCACCGGCCCTTATATCGCGGTTCAAATTGTTGGCGCTCTGCTAGGCGTTCTGGCCGCGCACTGGATGTTCAGTCTGCCTGCGTTCTTTCCATCCGAACAAGTTCGTGCTGGACCGGCGCAATGGTGGAGCGAAATCGTTGCGACATTCGGATTAGTGTTGGTCATCTTGAGCTGTGCGCGCTATAAGCCCGAAGCGGTTGCGGCGAGTGTCGGCGCTTATATCGTGGCGGCCTACTGGTTTACCGCGTCGACATCGTTTGCTAATCCCGCCGTTACCATTGCGCGTGCTACCTCTAACACCTTTGCCGGTATTCGTCCCTTTGACGTGCCGGGTTTTGTTTTGGCGCAGTTTGCTGGGGCCATCATCGCTGCACATTTCGGGAAATGGCTGTTGAGGGAACCCGAGAAATTCAGCGAACTAACATTTCGTCGCGCATTGCCGGAGGATTGGGATGCAGTAAAAATCCTTCTCGCGCAATGTGGCCTACCAATAGCAGGCGCGCAGGAACATTTCGGTGATTTTCTTGTGGCTCACGACGGGACTGGGATTGTTGGCTGCGCCGGGCTCGAACGGTATGGACCGACAGCACTGCTGCGCTCTGTAGGCGTGCTAAAAAGGCGCAGAGGCGAACGTCTCGGATACGAATTGGTTGTACGGCTTGTGGCAGCAGCTCGCGCTGCAGACGTAGCCACTCTTGTTTTGTTGACCGACACGGCACAACGTTATTTCCGGCGCTTCGGATTTAGAACTGTTCCCCGCAAAACTCTGCCCGACGAAATAATGGCTTCGGCGGAATTCCACGGTGCCTGCCCGGCATCGGCGATGGCCATGCTCATGAACCTCTAGTCCTCGCATTGCCACGTGGACGCCGACAAATTCATGCGAGATACTCTGCGTTGCTTTTCTTTGCGCTGACGATTAATAATCGAATACCAATTTTTTGAGCAAGCGACATAAAACTCATACACGGCGTGCGTCTCCCGTCGCTCAGAACGCTGCCCACTCGGAGCAGCAAACGGCGGAATCAAGAAAGCCGATAAGGTGGCGTCGCAGCCTCGTGCTCGGCGTCGGCGTACTATCCGCGGCCGCGATTGTTGTGGCGGCGGGGTTCTACGGCTTGCGCTCGGGTTACTTCGCGTCGCGACCGAGCCACGGTGCAGACCCAGTCGCGGCGCACTTCGTCGGCCGCACGATTTGCGCGTCATGCCATGAACAACAAGACAAAGCCTGGCAAGGGTCGCATCACGATCTTGCGATGCAGACCGCGGACCCTTCCACGGTGCTTGGCGACTTCCACAATACAAAATTTCATTATTTCGGCGTGGACTCCAGATTCTTCATGCGCGATGGCAAGTTCATGGTGCGCACCGACGGGCACGATGGCAAATTGGCCGACTTCGAAGTGAAGTACACCTTCGGCGTCTCACCGCTGCAGCAATACCTGATCGAATTTCCCGGGGGGCGATATCAGGCATTGTCCATCGCGTGGGATACGCGTCCGAAAGCCAACGGCGGGCAGCGCTGGTTTCATCTTCACCCGAATGAAAAGATCGGCCATGCGGATCAGCTCCACTGGGCCGGCCTTTATCAGAACTGGAATCTGCAGTGCGCCGAGTGTCACTCGACGAACCTGACGAAAGGGTATGACGCCGCCCGCAACACTTACCGGACCACCTTTAGCGACATGAACGTGGCCTGCGAAGCGTGCCATGGGCCGGGCTCCCGTCACGTCGACTGGGCGAAACAGGCGAGGGCGCCGTATGCAGCAGACCGCGACAAGGGTCTCGCGGTATTGAAATCGCGCTGGCAAGAGGCGTGGAAGTTCCCTGCGGCCGATGCGAAATATGCGCAACGCGACCAGCCCGCCGATGCGGCCGCAATGAATACTTGCGCCGCATGCCACGCGCGCCGTTCGACGCTTGCGGAGCATAGTCAAACTGGCGTGTCGCTCGAACAGACGCACAGGCTGGCGCTGCTTACGCAGCCAAACTATTACGCGGACGGGCAGCAGCACGACGAGGTGTATGTCTGGGGTTCCTTTCTGCAAAGCAAAATGTTTCAGCGCGGCGTGACTTGCATGGATTGCCACGAGCCGCACGCGTTGAAGTTGCGCGCCGAGGGCAACGCGCTGTGCACGCGTTGCCACAACGCTGCTGCATTCGACACGCAAGCCCATCATTTCCACAAAGCGGGCGGCAAAGGCGCGCAATGTGTCGAATGCCACATGCCCGCGCAGAACTACATGATCGTGGATCCGCGTCGTGACCACAGCATTCGCATGCCGCGCCCCGACTTGTCCACCTCGCTTGGCAGTCCGAACGCGTGCACGCAATGCCACGGCGATCGCAAGCCCGACTGGGCCGCGGCAGCGATGGACAACTGGTATGGCACGCGCTGGCGCGAGCGCTGGCATTACGGAACGACCTTGCATGCGGGCGCAACACAGGGAGCAAAGGTGCTGCCTTCACTGCTTGCCCTCGCAGAGGATGCCCGGACGCCTTCCATCGTGAAGGCGACCGCGGCGGCGCTGGCCCAATCGTATGTTGGGCCGGGACATCTGCCCGATGTACGCAAGCTGCTCGCGGACGCTGATCCGGAAGTGCGCATCGCCGCGCTTGGCTTGCTGGAGCCTTTCGAACCAGCCGTACGCGTCCAAGCCTGCGCATCCTTACTGACCGACTCCGTGCGCGGAGCGCGCATCGAGGCCGCGCGCGTCCTCTCAGATATTGCCGACGATCAATTCTCGCCCGAACAGCTCAATCTGCGCGACAAAGCGACGCTCGAGTACGTCGAGTCGCTGCGGCAGGATGCAGATTGGCCGGCTGCGAACGTCAATCTCGGTAACTTACGCATGCGCCAGAAGCGTTTCGACGAAGCGATCGCGGGATACCAGCGAGCTCTCTTCCTCGATGCACGTTTCGCGGGCGCGTATGTCAATCTTGCAGACGCTTACCGTCAGCTCGGACGCGACGCCGAAGGCGAGAAGGTATTGCGACGCGGCCTCGCGAACCTGCCAGATGCCGCGGACCTGCATCACGGACTTGGGCTTCTGCTGATACGCAAAGGCGACAAGGCCGCTGCGTTGGAAGAACTGCGCCTGGCCGCTGCGCTCGCGCCTGACAATGCGCGTTACGTTTATGTTTATGCAATTGGCCTGCATTCAGCTGGAAGACGAGATGCCGCTCTCGCCGCATTGGGCAAAGCTATCGCTCAGCGGCCTTATGATCTGGACTTGCTCAGCGCACTGGTATCGCTGAATCGGGAAGCGCGAAATAACAAGGCAGCCCTGGTCTATGCGAAGAAGATTGCCGAGGTGCTGCCGCAAGACGCTGAAGTAGGGCGGCTGGTGGCCGAGCTTGAAGCAAAGCAATGATCTTGTCACAAGTGTGTACAAGAACATCGTTCGGCGCTCGCTCCGGCAAGACGTTAGGTCGCGAGCGGATGTTCTTCAATGTCGAACTCGCTATTGCTTACTATAAGTCGTTATCACCAACGGTATGACCTTCGTCGAAGGCAAATTACTTTGTGCCGTCCTGATTCGACTCAATAGCTCAGCAATTGAACGTCATAGGCTGCAGATTCAACCGGTGAGAAGACGTCCGCAATCGGCCAAAAGCTCCCATTCGGAATGTAAAAACTCGCGAGTAGCACCAGATAGTGATGGAGCGAATCTACAGCGTTTTTGTCTGGCGCCAGTAACAAGACGCTGAATAGCGGGGCGCCTGCCTTCGGTGGTCTAAATCGTTTATCCACGTGTCAATCAGTTGTTTGCCTCTCACTGTGTCCGGCCAGCGCATATATACCCAGACGCGAAATGGGTAAGTTACAAAGCTCACACTTGCTCTTTAGGAGCGCGTCATGAAAGTGCGTGAGTTT
>JBJMWI010000054.1:0-5422 GCA_045810225.1 Burkholderiales bacterium | reverse complement strand
CACAATTGCTGCACGCGGACACCGCCCTGATTGCGTGCCTGTTCGCCGCATTTGAGATTGCCCTGTTTCTGCTGGTGCCGAATTTCCTGCATCGCGTGCTGGTGTCGGCCGGTGCGGCTGGTGCGCTGGTTGTCGCCATGGCGGTATGGGGCTTGTTTCCCTATACGCAGGCAGTCATATTCGCTGCGTTCAGCTGGGCCTGGTTGAATGAGTTCCGATTTCCCACGCGCAGTGCTGAACTGCGCGCGCTCGGCTACGGTCTCGCTCTGCTTTTGTTCACGGGTCTGGTGACTGAACGAAGCTCGCAATTGTTGACTTCCGCATGGAGCGGTCACGGCGGGCTGCCGCTAATTGGTGGGCCGTACGCTGTCTGGATCGGCGCCGGGCTATCCGGTGCGATCATGCTTTGGGTTGTCTGGAGATTGCTGGTGCGCCA
Organism: Burkholderiales bacterium; assembly: GCA_045810225.1. Lineage (GTDB taxonomy): Bacteria > Pseudomonadota > Gammaproteobacteria > Burkholderiales > JACQAP01 > JACQAP01. The sequence continues at coordinate 4,986 of JBJMWI010000054.1, read as the reverse complement.
GGGCATCGCCATTACGCAAGGGCCCGGTCTTGCCGCACTGGCGGGAGCGGCGCTGGTTGCGCTGATCACAGTCAAGGCGCCAGGCTTCGGCATTACGGTGAGCGTGTTATTGCTTGGCTTTGCGAATGGCAACCGGGTTTTGGCCGGCGTTGGCATCCTGGCGCTGCTGGCGTACTGGTCGTACTACTATTATTCGCTGGAAATTTCGCTGCTGCAGAAATCCGCGTTGCTGCTCTGCGCTGGAGTCGTGTTGATTGCGGCCCGCCTTGCAATGAAGCGCACATGGCCAACCAACCCGAACGAGGCGCGCAATGCGTAAGGGCCTTGTGCTGGTCACCGGGCTGGTCATTCTCGTGCTCGTCAATTATTCGATCTACAGCCGCGAACGCCTGCTGACGGAAGGTAGGCTGGTACTGCTGCAACTCGCGCCGGTCGATCCCCGCTCGCTGATGCAAGGCGACTACATGGCGTTGCGCTTCCAGGTCGCGAACGATCTGCGGTCTCATGTCAAAAAGGAATCTGCGCATGATTCCCATGTCGTTGTAACAATCGATGACCGACGACTGGGCACCTTTGCGCGACTCGACGATGGGTCATCCTTGGCGGCAAATGAGTTGCGCATGCGTTACCGGATGCGCAACGAGCAAATAAAATTCGGCACCAATGCCTACTTCTTTCAGGAAGGCGATGCGCAGCTTTTTAGCCGGGCCCGCTACGGTGAGTTTCGGGTCGGCAGCGACGGCGAATCCATCCTGAGCGGGCTGCGCGATGAGCAGTTCGCAGCGCTCGGGCGGGCGGCGCAGTAGGGTAGCGCACGACACAGGCAGCCCGAAAAAACGTCGCGTACAGGCGACATATTTCGCACGGCAGCCGGGCGGGAAGTCTCGTATATTGGTCTTGTCTCAATACGAGTATCACCCCCATGACCACGTCTACTTCCAAAGCTACCCAAAACTGGGCCGTCTGGTTGCTGCCTTTGCGCACATTGGCGAAGGCGCAAAGTCTCGCACACCGATACCGTGAAGTGGATGGGTTCCGTTTTTATGTCCAGGAACGTGTAGTACTGCTGCTTCCGGCGGTTCTCGCCATAGCACTCATCAGCATTGCCTGCGCGATCGGCGTCGTCGTGTTTCTCGCCGACCATCATTCGCTGCTCACACTGATAGGGATTCTATTGCTGCCGGTGGTCCTGGCCGGAAGCTTTCTGGTGCAGGCCTATGTCTTGTTCGCCTGGATCGAGGGCCGCGCGCTGGCGCACGAACTTCGCATGCGACACCGGCCGCCGCCGGGTGCACCGGCGAGATGGCTGATGCGAAAATTCGGCCTGGACATGGGCCCGTTTCCACCCGTCCCCTGGTTGCTGACCGCGCTGTTTGTCGCGTTACCCCTCGCGTTACTGATGGCGACTTGGTGGAGTTTCGCATTTGTCGCGATTATTATCGGTGTCATTGCGCCGATCGCTTATGCGAAATTGGAACGCTGACTGAAGTCCGGCAGCGGCCGGTGCTCTTCTAGTCGGACAAGCCCGTTCAGGGCATCGAGGCAATTCCATGAAACCGATTTTTTCATTGCTGCTGGCCATGCTGGCGTTGCTATTGCCGAACACCGTGTTTGCTGCTTCAAGCGAGATCTCCATCGAAAACACGGCGATTGAAAAAATGCTGAAAGAGGAACTGTTCATCGATCGCGGCCGGTATAACCTCGTGCAGGAAACGCGCTGCCAGTACGCCTACCTTGATTCACCCGCCGTCGCGATAACCGAAGGCAGGGTCCGCATCAAGGTCCGGTTGAGTGGCAGGCTCGCGATGGAAGTCGGCGATAAGTGCGTCGGTGGAGGAAGCGATGTGGTGCGGCTGACCGTATCGGGCAAGCCTACCTATGCGGGAGAAAAAATCGGCCTGACCGATATCCGGCTCGACGAAGTTTCGAACGAGGCGTACCGCATGCTATTGCAGCAGTTCCTGGAAAGCGCCGTCCCGCGCGCCGTCAGCGTCGATGTGCGCCAAGGCTTGCAACGCGTTCTCGCCGACCGGCAAGCCAAAATCGAAGTCACGGTAAGCCAGCTTTCCGTCACGGAGCTGACAGCCAACGATAATGTGCTTCACGCCACGCTGACGTTCTCCCTCATGGCTCGCTAAGGACCGGCAGCGCACGGCTGCCGTTCTGAAGACGTTATTTCGTTGTCATTGCGGTGGCCCTGAGCGCACACTGCCACTAGAATCGAGGTTCATTAAAAACCACAGGTGGAGGCACTCATGCAACGCAGATCGTTTCTCGGCAAGGCCGTCGCGGGCGTAGCGGCGGGGGCCATCGCGGCGCCGGCAATTGCCCAGTCGCAGCCGAGCATCCAGTGGCGGATGGCGGCTAGCTGGCCGAAGAGTCTCGATACCATTTACGGCGGCGCGGAACTGATCGCCAAGCGCGTCGCTGAACTCACCGACGGAAAATTCCAGATCCGCCCGTTCGCGGCGGGCGAGATCGTGCCGGCGGCACAGGTGCTCGATGCTGTCCAGGCCGGGACGGTGGAACTCGGACACACGGCGCTGTATTACTACTTCGGCAAGGACCCTGCCTTCGCGCTTGCGTGTTCAGTATGTTTTGGGCCGAACACGCGCCAGGCGGTTGCGTGGTGGCTGCATGGAGGCGGCGAACAGGCCGCGGAACCGCTACTCCAGGAATACGGACTCAAGGCGATCCTCGCCGGCAGCACCGGCTGCCAGATGGGCGGCTGGTTCCGTAAGGAGATTAAATCGGTCGAGGATTTCAAGGGGCTTAAATTCCGCATTGGCGGCATGGCGGGGCTGGTACTGGCAAAGCTTGGCGCCGTGCCGCAGATGATCGGCGGGCCTGACATCTATCCGGCGCTGGAGAAAGGAACCATCGACGGGGCAGAGTGGGTAGGGCCATACGACGACGAAAAACTGGGGTTCAACAAGGTCGCCAAGTACTATTACTATCCCGGCTTCTGGGAAGGCGGCCCGCTGCTCCATACACTGGTCAATGCCAAAAAATGGGCTGAGCTGCCGAAGTCTTATCAGGCCGCATTGATCACGGCATGCGGTGAAGGCATTGCGTGGATGCCGGCCAAATACGATGCGCAGAATCCAGCCGCGCTGCGCCGCCTCATCGCAGGCGGCACGAAGCTGCGCCCGTTTCCGAAATCGGTGATGGAAGCTTCCGAGAAAGCCGCCTATGAGCTGTATGAAGAACTCGGGGCAAAGAGCGCGCACTGGAAACGCATGTATCCGGCCTGGAAAAAATTTCGCGATGAACAGTTCCTCTGGTTCCGCGTGGCCGAATCGACTTACGATAACTATGCGTTCTATTCCAAGGTTGGCCAACGCAAGTAGGCGCTCCCGTGCCGGCCGGGGAAAATGCGCCGGTTACGGCAGAGATGCCTTGGGTAAAGTGGTTCAGTACTAAACAACGTGCCGATGGAAAGTCCGGCGGGTTAATCAAGTCGACGAGGCGTTAGTGAATCGCGCTGGTCGTGGTGATAGATGAACCAGCCGGCGACGCAAGGGGACTGCCAGCGATTTCGGTTAATGCTCCAGTGGTTGGGTCAATAGCGAAACCGGCGATGCCATTGTCCACCAGCGCGTAAACGAACTTGCCAGAGGCATCGACCGTAATGGAGCCGACACCGCTCCCGAATGGACTGCCAGAAATTTCCGATAATGCCCCGCTCGACGTGTTGATGGCGAAGGCCGACACGCCGCCGCCGGTGTTAGCCACATAGGCGAATCTGCCGGTCGGTTCGATCGCGATTGAGAAAAAACCGTTTGCCGCCGCAAACGGACTGCCAGGAATTTCCGTCAGCGCTCCGGTCGTACCATCAATGGTGTATACCGAAATGCCGGACCCGGCCACATAAGCGAACCTCCCAGACGGATGAACGACGACGCTTAGCGGTGCGCCCCCGCTCGCCGCCCTGCCGGTAGAAGTCAGCGCCCCGGTCGTGGTGTTGATGGCGAAGGACGAGACGTCGGCCGAAGCTTGATTCGTCACGTAGGCAAACTTGGCCGATGGATCGACGGTGACGAAGGAGGGATTCGTTCCAGCAAAAAACGGATTGCCTGGCACCGGCGACAACGCGCCGGTCGTGCCATCAATGGCGAAGCCATCCACTTCGAAGGAGGCGGTTCGGGAGCCGCCACTTGTCGTGTAGACGAACTTGCCGCTAGGGTCAACCGCCATTGACCTGAGGCTGCTCCTGCCTGCCGGGGTCGAACCGACGCTGGTAAGCGCACCAGTCGAGGCGTCAACAGCGAAGACCGAGATTGTATCGGTGAAATTATTTGAGCCGCCATTCGCAACGAAAGCGAACCTTCCGGTGGGGTCGACGTCCACGGAAACGGGACCGACTCCCGCGGCAAATGGACTGCCCGCGACTTCTGACAATGCTCCGGAGCTGCCGTCGATCGTGTAGGCCGAGACGTTGTTCTCTGCGAAATGCGCCACGTAAGCGAAGCCGGTTACATTGCTTGATGTCGGCGCAGAGACCGGCCCGCCTCCGCTGCCATTACCAGCACTACCACCTCCGCCTCCAATACCGCCGCCTCCACCCTCACTGCCACTGCCTCCGCCGCCACCACCGCACGCGGCGAGCATCGCAAGGGCAAACAGGATGAAACCAAGTTTGATTTGGTGTGCCATATCCGCTCCTTTCAAGAGCTAGCCCGTCAGTGCGGCGCAATGTCGAACGACGAAACGTCGTTCGTGCCGTTGTTCGCTACAAAGAGAACTTTCCAGTCGGGTGCGCGGCAGGAACACGCAGACGCATTGCTTGGTGAAAATTCGCATGGCGGCTCCTTTTATCCTCGAGCGCGCAGCGGGCTTTATGTTTGCTGTGTGCTTTGCGAAGCAGGTCAAATCTCGAAGCGTGGACCAATGCGACGACTGCTCCGTGACAATGAGACTGTGAACTCCCCGCAAGATTGCGCCTGTTGCGTAGGCATGGTCCCAACGAGCTATGGACGCCGCCGG
>JBJMWI010000053.1:0-10662 GCA_045810225.1 Burkholderiales bacterium | reverse complement strand
GCAGGAAACCGCCGCTGCGTGCAGCTGCCATGAGCCGAAGGGATGCGGTCCAGCCACAAGCGGCCGGACCAACCGGTGAAGGACTGTTGCGACTGCTACTGCATGTCAACCTTTTTTCGTTGCCTGCCAAGACACAAACTGCACGCCCGCGAGCCGCTTGGCCCAAATCGCGTGGTACAGCAAGTCGAGAATACGGTCTTCCCCTTTGACCGTGACCTGAAATTTGGCGCTACCGCTGACGATCGCCACGGCGCCATAGGTTCGGACAATGGATTCACCGCGAGTCATCGACTTGTATTTAACGTTCCCAGAGGTAATGGAATCGATAAAGCTTTTCTTGGTATCCACGACGGTACTGGAATGGATGTAGACCAGGTCTTCGCCGAATAATTTGTTCATTGCAGCACCGTCGCCGCTCATCTGCGCTTTGAAGCGCGCCTCTTCGGCCTTAAGCGCCTCATCGACAGTGATGGTGCCGCTGCATTCCTGGGCACCGGAATGGGGTCCGGCCGCGTGTAATACCAGGAAATTAATGCTTCCTTGAATCACTTTGAACATGAGTCCTCCCTTTCCAAGTTGTTATGGTATTCGGTTGCCAGATTGGCCAGACGGCAAGCCAGGCAACATTGCGATACAAGACCGATTAAAACCGACGTCGATGGAAGGATACCTTGATTCAGGTTTGGGACGCTCAACGCACCACCGGCCGGATCGTGGCACGGTAACGCATCATCGTCGCCTGCAGTTACACTGGCTGTGTCTTACCCCGCTTGTGGGAGCGATTGTTCATGTTTCGCAGCATGATTGCCGTTGCATTGGCATTGCTCTGGGTCGGCTGTTCAACGCTTGCACCCGAAACTCCGGATTTGACGCCAATGAACCCGACCGCGGTGCGGGAAACGCGAATCGTAAGCACGGGCGTCCAGGACTTCGCCACGTTTACCAGCACCACTGTCACGTATACGCGGCCAAAAATGCAACGCAGCGAATACAGCCTCAATACGAAGAGCGGGATACTACGCTATCCGGACGGCGAGCCACAGGTTCGCATCGACCTGCTGGACCGCAAAATAGGGTGGAGACTTGACCCGAAGGGGAAAAAAGCGATTGAGTGCCCTTTGCAGGGCTGCATCAGTTATGGCAAGCGCAAACCAATTACCAGTCAATTGGAGCAACAGGACAAGTCGCGTGATCTGGATTGCCGATTGAAGATGGGCAGCCCGACGCTAAAGGTAGTTTCGACTGGGGCCAAGCGAAATATCAACGGTTTCGACACCGAGCAATACGACATTAAGTGGCTGGTTTCTTTGCGGGACAACGCAGCGCGCAAAGCCACCGGCACGCTAAGCGTCGACTTGTGGACGGCGCCGATTACGTTCGCATTGGACGACGCGATAGCCATGGAAAAAACCTACGCGCAAGCGCGGGAGAAAATTGTTCCAGCAAGCAGGGATATAACTCGGGCGGGATTGTTACCACACGAAGTTGATACGCTGCTGAACGGGTATCTGGCTCAGAGTGCCACGCTCGCGGACCGCGCAAGTCTTCTTGCTACAGTCAGCAAGGTGGACGAGGTCAAGGGATACCCCATCCTGATCCGCGTGAAGTGGACGCTAGCGGGTGCCGCTTGCTCCATGGATCAGACGCCCTATGGCTCCGGAGATAAGCCGCTATTCGTTTTAACCTGGGAACTGAAGTCCCACAAGCTGGTATCGCTGCACGATTCGCTGTTTGCGCCGCCCAAGGGGTACAAAATCAGGAAAGAGTGAAGGGCAATCTCAGCCATGGCGGGGTCAGTTCCACCCGCAGTCGGGATCCGGGGCGAGAGCTGTTCCTTTGGCAGTCAATTGCTTCAGTGGCGTTCCCGCGGCACCGAGCGAGATCGGTTTCTTCGCCCACCTGTTTTCCCAGTGTCCCTTGGTGCAACCCAACAGAATCTCGCGGCTGCCATTCGCCACGGCCAACTCGGCGCAATCGTTAATAGTGGAATTAGCCGGCACCACACGCGTGAAGCTCCGGTGATCGGGATCAGTGTCGGGCAGGCTGACCAGGCAAAGCTTGCCTGGATCGGCGATGCCCTCTTTTTTGTCTTGCCATTCTTTCACGCCTTCTGCCGTGAATTTGCCTCGCAGCGCGAGATATACAGCTCTGTTCTCGTCAAATTCATCCTTCTGCATCGTTCTTTTCCCGTAAGCGCGGCAGGCGTCGAAGTAGACTGCCTCGGCTTCGTCCGGCTGCAGCTTGAGCGCGGTGGCCTTTGCGACAGCATCGCTCTCGGTTACCCCGGACTGAAGCAGTTCGCGCAACGCAACTGCGCCCGGCTTTTCGCGGCTTTCGGTCAGTCCGGCAGGCTCCATGCAAGTCGATCCGTCGGGAAGCGTAACGGTACGGTTGATGTCGTCGTTTACCTCCGATTGTTGGGTCTTTTTCGACATCGCGCAGCCGGCCGCAACCACAAGCAGCAAAGCTGCGACGGCCGACATCCCATTCATTGTTCTTGTCATCATTCTCTGCTTTGAAAACTTTAATGGTTGCGAAACGTAGGCTCCTGACGCGAAGACGTTTCTGCAGTTCTGGCTTCAGTTGCGGGTGAGCCATTCTTCTTATTCATCCTGACCGGCACGATTGCACCCATGGCGAGCAACGCCATCGCTCCGACGCCCAGCACGACCAGCAGCATACCGATGCCCCAGCCGGCGAACGGCACACGCGCGAACAGCAGCATGATACCGAGGCCCATTGCAAGCACGAAAACACGGCGGCCTTTCGCCCCTGCCTTGGGGCCCGCAATTGCATCACTCACCGTCATGACGCCCGCCAGGTATCCCAGCAATAGGATCATTGGCCAAGCCATTAGGAGCATCAACGCAAGCGGAATACCGACGATGCTAACCATCAGCAGCACCACCGCGATCGGCAGGCACACGATCGCGCCCAGCCCAAGGCCCACGGACGACATCGGACGGTGGCGCCCCAGCCGGCTCATGTGTTGAGTCCAATCGGGACTCAGGATGATTGCCAGCGTGCCGATTACGAACAAGCCCACCGTAAATGCAATGACACCGACCCAAGCCACGACTTTAGCGACCGGCTGAAAAGTTTCTTCCTCGAAATCAAAACTCAAATAATTCATTCCGCCCGTAATGATGGCGGCAGGATCGCGCTGCGCCGGAACCGAGCCGCGGTAAGTCAGTCTGCCTGTTATTTTTGTATGCGGTCCAAGAGTCAGCGTGCGAGCAGCGATGGTTACGTTACCGTCGACTTCGGCGTCTAATGTAACGCGCTCGGCAAACACGGTGAGCTGGTGGCCCGCTTTGCCCAATACCGTCACGCGACCGCCCGTAAGCGTGGTTTTGCCCGAAATCTGCCCCCGCGTGCCAATCTCCACGCGACCACCCGCGATACGCACATTACGCGCAACAGTGGACTCCAACAGCACGCTACTGCCCATCGCGTAAAGGTCGCCCGCTACCGGGGCGCCGACCGTAACGCCGCTTCCGGCGACTAACACATCACCTGCAACGGGCTGGGTCAAATTTACATAAGGCGCAACAATGAAGGCATCGCCCTCCACCGGTCGGACAGGGGATGCGGCTTCGCCTGCCCCAAAATAGTCCCCATCGATGATGGCTTCATGGACCCCGGGGCGGCCGTCAGAAGCTCGGGCCATGAGCGTTGCCAGCAGCAGCCACACAAATGCTACTGCGCGCCACGATATCAGACCGCTACGCATGTTCGGGACTGCCTGCGGGTAATACTTCATTACGTCGATTCAACATTGGAGTGGAAGTTTCTGGCTGCGCATTATGCCGGGTCAGCACATCAGCCTTCCAGCCCGCTTCCGGTGGCGTATCCGGAACCTTGGCCTGGTTACCTGCACTGGTTTCGGATACTGAAATGCGATAAATCAGGGGCTGCCATACGGTCTTCATCGCGGGCTTGATAGTTGGATAGCAGGCATTGCGCATCAAAACAACGGTTTACCCTGCCTCCTAGGTGCGCGCGATTTTTCCTTTGGAGCGGTTACATTCCAGATTGGCATAGAAGATATGTAAATTTTTGGTCTATTGTGCGACGCCACAAAGTCGTTTAATGGCACCCATGCGACGGACGAAAGGGTTTTTGTCCAACCCGCCACCGGCGGGACGCGCGCAAAACGGTTTAATTGGAAGGAAACAACATGAATGCTACGAAACTCATTATCGCTGCGGGCTTCGCCATCGCAACAACGGGCGCATTTGCTGAAACAGGTGTAGGCACTTACCAAGTAGACAATGTCGCGAACGTCTATGGTCGCGCAGGTGCCCCCAATGTCAAGATCACCGGTGCAGTTGCATCGCAACCGGGGACTGTAGCTGACTCGGGCCGTGACAGCAGCAAGGGTGAAACCAAACTCGCCGTAAAGGCCGGCAGGGATGTAATCGAGTTTGGCCGTACCTAACTCTCACTGGCCGGGGATCGATTACCCGGCAACGCAACACCGGCGGCGCACTGGCAATTAGTGCGCCGTTTTCATTGCGGCTTCCCGCGTTATCTCTCTCTTCCCCGGTTTGACCTTTCTGACGCAGTGCAAGATTGACTCAATCGCGTGAGGACAGTTAGTCTGCGCGCCTCTGTCCGATTTTTTGCAAAGCAGGCATCGGTTGGACAGCCTGATGTTGCCGATCCCGTGACCATTCCGGGAAGCGTTTCCATAACAGCGCAACACGTTCGTAAAGAAGATCGGATTGGCGAAGACCGGTTCGATGCAGGGAGACTCTGGCCACACAGCCGGGGGAGGAGTAGCCAGCCGGCGCAGAGGCACGATCTGCCGACTTCGCCTACTGGCTTATAAAAAGACGACGGCCTCGAGTGCGGAGTAAACCACCCCGCGTTCGGGGCCGCGTTACTTCAACTCCATATCTAATGATTCAATATGGCGAGCGATGGCCACGCTACATAGCCTGCGTAGCGTTCTGGTTCAATCAATACAACTGCATTATTCCGCAGTTCTCGCGCGGACGGCGTTTCTCCAGACCTCACGTAGCGCTGTAGAACTTCGATGGGATCGTCGCCGGGTTGGCAGTCCAGGGAACGGCCTCTCAATTCGATTCGCCTGCCCTCGTACGCGTCTGGATTAGCCGCATCGCGCCCGAACTTCGACTTGCCGTAGTCCGCTTTGACAAGCTGCTGAAATGGAAAAGCTGCGTCTGGGTGCTGCGCATAGAATGCCCAGACCTCGAACACATCGACGCCTTTGGTACCGTTGACGAAGTGCAGCGCCGCATCGTTGCAAAGCGTCACGCAGACCAACCGCTTGCGATAAAGAATGGCCCATTCTGGATGACGCTCGAAAAAATCATTGCGTTCCCTTTCCTCGATGCGTGCAAGCCTTCGGAGGTCGGCTTTGGTGATGCGTTCAAAAGAGCGTTCTTCACTCATGGGAATGGCGGAGTGCCAAGCTGATGCTTATTTGGCGATTGTGCGCGTATCCGTGGCGCGGCGCTGGGAATCGATGCTCGTCTCAACAGCCCTGACACCTGTCTAGATACAGGTGTGAAATTAGAATACCGTTACCTTCGTTGGTTGGAGAGCGCGCTTGCCGCGCTCAAATGCGAAACTTGTCGAGCACTGTGCGATCGATCTCAACGCCCAATCCGGGACCAGACGGAATCTCGACCCACCCGCCGGCTTGCTGTAAAGGCTTGGTGATGAGATGTTGGCGGAATGGATGCGAGGACCGGTCATACTCGAGAATCGGCTCTTGCGCGTACAACGAATAATGCGCCACCGGTATCGCGGCAATGAATTGCAAGGAAGCGGCTTGCGCTATCGCCGAGCCCCATACATGCGGATTCACCTGCACGCCATGTGATTGCGCAATCGCCAAAATGTGACGTCCCGCCGTGAGTCCGCCACAGGAACCGAGGTCGGGCTGTGCAATGTCCACCGCAGCCGCCCCGAGCAATTCCCTGAAGCCGTAGAGCGTATGTTCGTTCTCTCCACCGGCGATGGGCATCGATAATTTCGACCGCATTTCGACGTAACCCTGCACATCTTCGGGAACAACCGGCTCTTCATACCAGCGCAGGTCGTATTCCTCAAGGGCGCGCCCTAGTCTGAGTGCCTCTGCGCGTCCGTAGGCATGATTGGTATCGACCATCAGCGAAATGCCCTTGCCCTGGATCGCGCGACCGATTTCTGTCATGCACGCCACGTCATCTTTAACGCCGTACCCAAGTTTTATTTTCATTAGTGAAAAGCCGGCGTCGAAATGCCGGAGTGCTTCTTCGCCCAGCCGCCTTGCCTCACCTTGGCCTTTGATACGGTAAAAGCCAGTCGCGTAAGGTTGCACACGCGTTCGAAACGCACCGCCCAGCAATTTGTAGACCGGCGTTTGATGGAATTTCCCAGCAATGTCCCATAGCGCGATATCGATAGCGCTGATGCCGGAGATGACCGAACCCTTGCGACCGTAATCTCGAGTCATGTGGTACATGCGATGCCAAAGCACTTCCATATCAAGCGGGTCAGCGCCGATAAGCAATGGCTTCAGTGCCTTTTCGATGACCGCGGCAGCAATCTCGGGTGGTTCAAGTCCCTGCGCAAAGGCTTCGCCCCAACCGGTAATGCCGTCATCGGTGATTACCTCAACAAGGGTAGCGGAACGCTGCTTGACCCATCCTTGTGAAAATGCGAATGGTTCGGTCAACTGGCTTTTTAGAACGTGTATCTTCAGATCGGTTATTTTCATTGCCGTGTTCTTAAAGTTAGGCGCTCAGGGGGTTCCAGTAATTGGCCGGTGCGATAATTGACCATAACGCTCCGGAACGGTCTATAAATGTAAAACTCAGCCTTGCCAAAGGGAGGGTCCAAATGTATCGGAAAATCCTGCTGCCGACAGACGGCTCGGCATTATGCGAGTCCGCCGCGCAAAAGGGCATCGAGTTTGCAAAGTTCGCCGGTGCCAGCGTGGTGGCTTTTCATGCCATTCCCGCGACGTCATATCTTATTTATACCGAGGCTGGGCCGAGCGACGTTCTCGCGGAGCAATTTGAGCGCGAAGCAAAAATGCGTGGCCAGCAATTGGTTGATAGTCTGGAAAATAGCGCGCGCCAGGCGGGAGTACCGTGCGAAACGCTGCTCGTAACCAATGACCATCCCTGGGAAGGCATCGTCGCCGCGGCCAACCAAAAAGGATGTGATCTGATTTTCATGGCGTCTCACGGGCGCCGCGGTTTCACCGCGATGCTGCTCGGCAGCGAAACGGCGCGGGTGCTGACGCATACCAAAATTCCAGTGATGGTGTATCGCTAAGGCTTGGTACCCGAACAGGGGTACGCGGCACGAAGCCCCTGTATGATCAGGTAGCGGCGCGGGCGATAGCGTTCCCCGGGATAGTCTTCCAGGTAGATTTTCACGGCGCTGAACGCCGCGCGCTGCGGATCGACCGGCGCACTATCATTTCCCTTGGCGATGCAAAACACACTGCCGTCCCACCGCGCCCTCACATCGTCGATGTGCTCAAGCGCAATTGGCGCTGTCGCGGGCTTGCGCATCAATAGCAGCAGTTCCTCGCCATCGTCTTCGGCAAGTACCAGCCCGGAGAACAGCAGCGCAAGCAGCCAGATACTTTTCTTCATGCAAAACGGGCCGCTTTTTGTTCGGATCAAGCGTGCCGCAAAGTTCAGGATGGTGCCGCTGGCCGGAGTCGAACTGGCGACCTTCGCATTACGAATGCGCTGCTCTACCAACTGAGCTACAGCGGCGTGGGCGCGCATTATACGGCTGCGTCGGTCCCGCCGGCAAACCCGATCCGCGGCTCAGCGATTCCTGAAAATGGGTTTGCGCTTTTCTACGAAAGCCGTCATGCCTTCCTTTTGGTCTTCGATCGCAAACGTGGAGTGAAACAAGCGTCGCTCGAAGCGCACGCCTTCGGCGAGTGTCGTTTCGAACGCGCGATTGATGGATTCTTTGGCCATCATGACCACCGGTAAAGACAATTCGCAAATCTTGTTTGCCGTGTTCAACACTTCATCCATCAATTGCGCCAACGGAACGATGCGGCTTACGAGACCAACCCGTTCTGCTTCGGCTGCGTCCATGAGGCGCGCTTGGCCTAGCAGGACCATCTCCATGGCCTTTGCTTTTCCAACGAAGCGCGGCAGTCTCTGGGTGCCTCCCGCGCCGGGAATAACGCCCAGGTTAATCTCCGGCTGGCCAAACTTGGCATTGTCAGCTGCGATAATGAAATCGCACATCATGGCCAATTCGCATCCTCCGCCAAGCGCATAGCCGGCAACAGCCGCAATCACCGGCTTGCGGCATTGGGCAACCCGTTCCCATTGCGCAGAAATGAAATCTTCCTTGTACACGTCCATGTAGGTTTTCTGTTTCATCGCCTTGATATCGGCACCGGCCGCAAAGGCCTTGTCGTTGCCAGTCAAGACCAGGCAGCCGATGTTTTCGTCTGCTTCAAAGGTGTCCAGTGCGGCGGCGAGTTCATGCATGAGTTCCGGAGAAAGGGCGTTCAGTGCTTTAGGCCGGTTCAATGTGATCAATCCGACTTTGTCGCGCGTTTCGACGATGATATGTTCATACGACATGAGTTGTCCTTCCGGGTGAGTTTTATAATCCGCCCACGCACCGCACCAGCGGACGAAAAACGAGAAAGGGAAAACCAGTGAAATTTAATGCCATTTTATTGGATATCGCCCAAGGGATCGCCACGATCACATTGAACCGTCCGGACAAGCTGAATTCTTTCACGAAAGAAATGCATGCGGATCTAAAGCAAGCCATGCAAATCATCCGGGAGGACAGCAGCGTGCGCGTGCTGATGCTGACCGGTGCTGGTCGTGGGTTTTGCGCGGGACAGGACCTTTCCGAACGCACGATGGGAAAAGAACAAACCGGCGATGTCGGCAATTCTCTGGAAAAGAATTACAACCCCCTGCTGAAGCAACTGCGCGCTTTGCCTTATCCAGTGGTTTGCGCAGTCAACGGCGTTGCAGCAGGCGCCGGTTGCAATCTTGCATTGGCCTGCGACATCGTCATCGCGGCAAAATCGGCCAGCTTCATTCAAGTGTTCAGCCGGATTGGACTAATACCGGATGCCGGCGGGACCTATACCTTGCCGCGGCTGGTGGGCACGGCGCGTGCGATGGCGGCTGCCATGCTTGCGGAGAAAATCAATGCGGAACAGGCGATGCAGTGGGGAATGATCTGGAAATGCGTGGACGATGCTGAGCTGATGAATGAGGCGAAAGCGCTGGTGCGGCAATTGGCCGGGCAAGCAACCAGAGCGCTGGGACTCACCAAACGGGCGATCTACGAATCCGCTAACAATTCGTTCGAGCAGCAGCTCGATCTCGAACGCGATTTGCAGCGCGAAGCCGCCAATGGCGAAGATTTTCGCGAAGGCGTAACCGCTTTCAAGGAAAAACGCGCAGCTAAATTCACTGGCCGTTAGCTATTATGTGCGATCGCCAGGGCGAACCCGGATGATGATATCCATGCCCTCCGTTACCATGCCGGACGGCAGAGCCGGCAAGCCTGTAATTCTGATGTTGGTTGCATCGATGTCGGTCAGCTGGCCGGATTGAACGTCAAACATATGATAGTGCGCAGCCGTATTGGGATCGTAGAACACCTTGTTGGGATCAACGATAACTTCCCGGATGAGCTTCTTTTCAACGAACAAATTAAGAGTGTTGTAAACCGTGGCTTTAGAAGTTTCGGCATGGCGCTCATTGACGATGGCCATGATTCGGTCGGCTGACAGATGCTCGCAGCGCGAGAATAATGCATACGCAATTTCTATACGCTGGTGCGTCGGATTGATGCCGTGGGCGCGCAATTTCTCGGTGAGATTAGTCCGCGTGTACTGAGCTGGTTGCATGCGCGAATTATAGATACGCCTTCAACTACTGTCTAACCCGCTGTCGCAAGCTCAGTGCTTCTCGTCCGCATGGTCAGCCAATGGGATTCTTGAAGGTGAAGCGACGTCGAACCCCGACAAGCCCTTGGCGTCGAAGCGAACCATAACGAATGCGAGCGTTTTGACCGGTAGGCCGTCTACCTTGCCCGGAATAAAAGACGAGCTGACCATTTCGCTAGCGATATCTTGCCGGAACTCGCCGAAGGACTCGCTGGAATCAAGCGCCGTCGTTTCCAAAACTTTCCCGTTTTCGTCTACCAGAAACATGACCAGAACTGAGCCGGACAAATGTTGTTCCTGCGCCGGTCGGGGATAGTTTGGCATTCTCATGCGAATCGCTTCCGGTTTTTCGCTGACCTCTGACGAGCGATGAAATTCACCTGTTGCCAGCAATGCGCTGTCCGCGCGGCTGGGTAATGGCCGCAAATATAAGGTCTCGGCAACCGAGACCCCAGGCTGAGGCAAGGACGTCTCGGCCTCCGCCGGCACGCTGGGAGCCACCGGTTCGCTCGCGGCGGGCTCCCGATGCACTACGGATTTTCTTTTGTTGATCACTAGCGGCGATGCTTGCCGCGATTCCGATATTTGTTCAATCCGCACACGCAGCGGCACATCCAAAGGACGCATGAACACGCTGCCGTCCAGAGAAAATTTTGACAGCGAGAGCATCAGCAGCGCGTGTAATAACGCTGACACCACAAGCGCCATGCCAAGGCGCCGATCAGTTGGCAGTGTCCCGGAAA
>JBJMWI010000052.1:0-9256 GCA_045810225.1 Burkholderiales bacterium | reverse complement strand
TAGTTCTTTGCCTCCCCACCGTATTTCTTCGACAGCACATGCGTGATCGCCGCCGTCAGCGTCGTCTTGCCATGGTCCACGTGTCCAATCGTGCCCACGTTCACGTGCGGCTTCGTGCGCTCAAACTTTCCCTTTGCCATCGCTGTTCCTTCCTGCTTACGCAGCCTTCTTATTGATAACAGCTTCCGCGACCGTCTTCGGAGCTTCGGAGTAGTGCTTGAATTCCATGGTATAGGTAGCGCGTCCCTGCGTAGCCGAGCGCAATGAAGTCGAATATCCAAACATCTCTGCGAGCGGAACTTCAGCCTTGATGACCATTGTTCCCGCTACTTCTTCCTGGCCCTGAATCATGCCGCGGCGGGAAGACAAATCGCCAATGACATTGCCAACGAAATTTTCCGGGGTTTCGACTTCAACCGCCATCATCGGCTCCAGCAGAATCGGACTGGCCTTGCGCATGCCGTCCTTGAACGCCATCGAAGCAGCCATCTTGAATGCATTTTCGTTCGAATCGACGTCGTGGTACGAGCCGTCGAACAAAGTCACTTTGACATCCACGACCGGGAAGCCGGCCAACACGCCGTTTGGCAGGGTTTCCTGCAAGCCTTTGTCCACGGCCGGAATATATTCGCGGGGAACGGTGCCACCCTTGATCGCATCCACGAACTCGTAACCCTTGCCCGCCGCATTCGGCTCGACCCTGATCCAGACGTGCCCATACTGCCCGCGGCCGCCGGACTGCTTGATGAACTTGCCCTCGACTTCGACCGATTTCTTGATGGCCTCACGGTACGCGACCTGTGGCTTGCCGACATTGGCTTCCACACCGAATTCGCGCTTCATGCGGTCCACGATAATCTCGAGATGCAGTTCACCCATGCCGGAGATGATCGTCTGCCCGGACTCCTCGTCGGTACGCACGCGGAAGGACGGGTCTTCCTGCGCCAGACGGTTCAGCGCAACCCCCATCTTCTCCTGGTCTGCCTTGGTCTTCGGCTCGACGGCCTGCGAGATGACCGGCTCGGGGAAAATCATGCGCTCCAGCATGATGACCTTGTCGGGATGGCACAGGGTCTCGCCGGTAGAGGCTTCCTTCAGGCCAACCGCGGCTGCGATGTCGCCAGCACGCACTTCCTTGATTTCTTCGCGCTGATTGGCGTGCATTTGCAACAGGCGCCCGATACGTTCCTTGCGCTCGCGTACCGAGTTGTAAACGGTATCGCCCGAATTGAGCACTCCGGAATAGACCCGGATAAACGTCAACTGGCCGACGTAAGGATCAGTCATGATCTTGAATGCCAGTGCTGCGAACGGCTCGCTGTCATCGGCTTTTCGCGTCACCATTTCGCCCCGATCGGTTTCGCCGGACACGGGCGGGATGTCGATTGGCGAGGGCATGTAGTCGATTACCGCGTCCAGCATGGCCTGCACGCCCTTGTTCTTGAATGCCGAGCCGCACAGCATCGGCACGACCTCGTTTTTGATGACGCGTATGCGCAGGCCTTTCTTGATATCTTCGATGGACAAATCATGGCCTTCGAGATATTTGTGCATCAAGTCATCGTTCGCCTCGGCCGCCGCTTCAACCAGTTTCTCCCGCCATGTCTTGCAGGTTTCCATCAGGTCGGGTGGAATTTCGCGCTCCTCGAACTTCATCCCCTGCGACGCTTCATCCCAGTAGATGGCCTTCATTTTCACGAGGTCCACCAGCCCTTCGAATTTTTCTTCCGCACCGATCGGCACCTGGATTGGTATCGGATTGCCCTTCAGCCGGGTGCGGATGTGCTCGTAGGACTTGAAGAAGTCGGCCCCTTGCCGGTCCATCTTGTTGATGAAAGCCAAACGGGGCACCTTGTACTTGTTTGCCTGGCGCCAGACCGTCTCGGACTGCGGCTGCACGCCCGCAACGGCGTCATAGACCATGCACGCGCCGTCCAGTACACGCATTGACCGCTCGACTTCGATGGTGAAATCTACGTGTCCGGGCGTATCAATGATGTTGATCCGGTGCTGAGGGTAGCTGCCGTCCATGCCTTTCCAGAAGCAGGTCGTAGCCGCCGACGTGATGGTAATGCCGCGTTCGCGCTCCTGCTCCATCCAGTCCATGATCGCCGCGCCGTCATGCACTTCACCTATCTTGTGTGAGACGCCGGTGTAGAACAGGATGCGTTCCGTGGTCGTGGTCTTGCCGGCATCGATATGCGCGCTGATACCGATGTTGCGATAGCGGTCGATAGGAGTAGAGCGGGGCATGGGATTTTCCGGAATGTCGCGAATCAGAACCGATAATGGGCGAAGGCCTTGTTGGCCTCGGCCATGCGGTGTACTTCATCGCGCTTTTTCATCGCGCCCCCACGTCCTTCGGCGGCTTCGGCAAGCTCGCTTGCAAGGCGCGCATCCATTGATTTTTCCGCACGCTTGCGCGCGGCATCGCGCAGCCAGCGCATCGCCAACGCATTGCGCCGTACCGAGCGTACTTCGACCGGAACCTGATAATTCGCGCCGCCGACGCGGCGACTCTTGACTTCGACCATCGGCCGCACGTTGCTCAGTGCCAGACTGAACACTTCAATTGGATCCTTGCCGGTCTTTTTGCTGATCTGATCAAGCGCGCCATATACGATGCGTTCGGCAACAGATTTTTTGCCGCGGGTCATCAACACGTTCACGAATTTGGCTAGCTCCTGGCTGCTGTATTTCGGGTCCGGGAGGGTTTCGCGCTTGGGTACTTCTCTGCGTCGTGGCATAAGTTGTCAGTATTAATATTGGCTGTGCTTAATATTCGCTGTGATCAAGCCGCCTTGGGCTTCTTGGCTCCGTACTTGGAGCGGCTTTGCTTGCGGTCTTTCACGCCCTGGGTATCGAGACTGCCGCGTACCATGTGGTAGCGCACGCCCGGCAAGTCCTTCACCCGTCCGCCGCGAATCAGCACGACCGAGTGTTCCTGCAAATTGTGTCCTTCGCCGCCGATATAACTGATGACTTCGAAACCGTTGGTCAGCCGGACCTTTGCAACTTTACGCAGCGCCGAGTTGGGCTTCTTCGGGGTAGTCGTATAGACACGCGTGCACACACCGCGCTTTTGCGGCGACCGCGCCAGCGCGGGCACCTTGCTTTTCATTTTTGGCGAAGTCCGGGCTTTTCGGACTAACTGATTGATGGTCGGCATTATTTTAGAGTCCTAAAAAACCCGGGACGGCGTCGCCGCCGTCCCTTTGTGTGCTGCGCTCACCGCCGCTCCGGGATTGCCGCCGGAACGGCGGGTAAAAAGACGGCAGATTCTAAGTGCCGTCGCCTGGAGTGTCAAGCAACCTGCTCGTCACCTGCCGCCTCAGCTGTGGCTGGCTCGGTGATGAATGCCTCCTCAACAAGCGGTTCAGCCTGATCGCGCGTGCGGCGATTCTTGTGATAGGCCAGCCCGGTACCGGCTGGGATCAGCCGGCCCACGATGACATTTTCCTTCAGTCCACGCAGGTCGTCTTTCTTGCCCATGATGGCCGCCTCGGTCAGCACGCGCGTTGTTTCCTGGAAGGAAGCTGCAGAAATGAACGAATCGGTCGATAGGGAAGCTTTGGTGATACCCAGCAGCAGATATTCGTAAGCCGCCGGCTTCTTACCCGTGGAAAGAAGCTTGTCGTTGACTTCCAGCACTTCCGAGCGTTCGACCTGTTCGCCGATGATGAACTCCGAATCGCCGATATCCACGATCTGGACACGTCGTAACATCTGCCGCACGATCACTTCGATGTGCTTGTCGTTGATCTTGACGCCCTGCAGCCGATAGACATCCTGCACTTCATCGGTGATGTAGCGCGCCAGTGCTTCGACACCCAGCAGCCGCAGGATGTCATGCGGATCGGCAGGCCCGTCAACGATGACTTCCCCCTTATTGACCACCTGGCCATCGTGCGCCATCACCTGCTTGTCCTTCGGGATCAGATACTCGTGAGCGACTGCGTCCGGATCGGTGATTACGAGGCGCTGCTTGCCCTTGGTATCCTTGCCGAAGGAAACAGAACCGGTTACTTCCGCGAGCACGCCGGCATCTTTGGGCGACCTTGCTTCGAACAGCTCGGCCACGCGTGGCAAACCGCCGGTAATGTCGCGGGTCTTGGAGGTCTCCTGTGGAATACGAGCCAATACTTCGCCGACGCCGACCTGTTGGCCATCCTTGACGGTAATCACGGAATGGATCTGGAAGGTGATATTGACCGGAAGATCGGATCCGGGGAGCTTCACTTCCCTGCCCTTGTCGTCGATCAGCTTGACGCTAGGACGCAATCCCTTGACTTGCGCGGAACCCCGCCGTTTTGGGTCAATCACCACGAGCGTAGACAAGCCAGTCACATCGTCAATCTGGCGGGCGACCGTAACGCCTTCCTCGACGTTGTCGAACTTCACCCGGCCGGCGTACTCCGTAATGATGGGCCGGGTATGCGGGTCCCACGTCGCGAGCACTTTGCCCGCTTTTACCGGGCTTCCATCAGCCACCAGCAAGTTGGCGCCGTAGGGCACTTTATGGCGCTCCCGCTCCCGCCCGTTGTCATCCAGGATCAGCACTTCACCGGAACGCGAGATTGCGATTTGTTCATTGCGTGCATTGGTGACGTAGCGCATCAACGGAGAGAATCGGGCCGAGCCGTTTGATTTGGATTCAATCTGGCTTGCGACCGCGGTACGCGATGCCGCTCCACCGATATGGAAGGTGCGCATGGTCAACTGCGTGCCCGGTTCCCCGATTGATTGCGCGGCGATCACACCGACCGCCTCGCCGACATTGACCATCTGGCCCCTGCCCAGGTCGCGTCCGTAGCACTGCGCGCACAAACCGTAGCGCGTATCGCAGGTCAGCGGTGTGCGAACCTTGACCTCGTCGATGCTTCGGGCCTCGATCTGTTCCACCGCTTCTTCGTCGAGCAACATGCCAGCCCTGAAGATGACCTGGCTGCTCTCCGGATCGATCACGTCGTTCGCAGCCACGCGGCCCAAAATACGGTCGCGCAGCGGTTCGACTACTTCGCCACCCTCGATCAGCGCCTTCATCGCCACACCCTGCGTCGTACCACAGTCGTCTTCGATGACCACCAGATCCTGCGTCACGTCAACCAGACGCCTGGTCAGATAGCCCGAATTGGCTGTCTTCAGCGCGGTATCTGCCAGACCCTTGCGCGCGCCGTGAGTCGAAATGAAGTACTGCAGTACGTTCAAGCCTTCGCGGAAATTCGCGGTGATTGGCGTTTCAATGATGGAGCCATCGGGCTTCGCCATGAGGCCACGCATGCCAGCCAACTGCCGGATCTGTGCCGCAGAACCGCGCGCACCGGAGTCCGCCATCATGTAAATGGCGTTGAAAGACTCCTGCGACATCGCATTGCCCTTCTTGTCCTTCATCTGCGTCCACTCGTCGTTCTTGGTATCCCATTCCATCACGGGTTCCTGACCAAGACGTTCCATCATGGCCTTGGCGACCATGTCTCCGGCACGCCCCCAAATATCGACCACTTTGTTGTAACGTTCGCCCTGGGTCACCAGACCGGAGGTGTACTGGGATTCGATGTCCTGAACCTCTTTTTCAGCCGCGGCAATGAGTTGCCCTTTTTCGGGTGGAATCTCCATGTCGTCCACGCAAATCGACAAACCCGCCCGCGTCGCATACGTGAAGCCCGTGTACATCAGCTTGTCGGCGAAAATAACCGTCTCGCGCAGTCCACAGCGCCGGAAACCGGCATTGATCAGCCGCGAGATCTCCTTCTTCTTGAGCGCCTTGTTGATCAATTCGAACGGCAGCCCGGGTGGAAGTATTTCCGAGAGCAGTGCCCGCCCAACGGTCGTGTCATAGCGGGTAATTTTCTCCGTCAGGTTCCCTTGTGCGTCTGGTTGCAGCTCCTTGATGCGCACGAGTACCCGTGCGTGCAACTCGGCCTGCCTGTTGTCATAGGCGCGCTGTACTTCCGCAACGTCGCTGAAAATCATGCCTTCGCCGCGCGCACCGATCTTCTGCCGCGTCATGTAGTACAGACCCAGCACGATATCCTGCGACGGTACGATGATCGGCTCGCCATTGGCAGGCGACAGGATGTTGTTGGTCGACAACATGAGCGTGCGCGCTTCCATTTGCGCTTCCAGCGACAGCGGCACGTGCACCGCCATCTGGTCGCCGTCAAAGTCGGCGTTGAATGCAGCGCATACCAGCGGATGCAACTGGATGGCATTGCCTTCGATCAACACCGGCTCGAATGCCTGAATACCCAGACGGTGCAACGTCGGCGCACGGTTCAGCATTACCGGATGTTCCCGAATGACTTCTTCGAGAATGTCCCAGACCACCGGGTTTTCATTCTCGACTTCGCGCTTGGCCGCCTTGATGGTTCCGGCGATACCCATGATTTCCAGCTTGTGGAAAATAAACGGCTTGAACAGCTCGAGCGCCATCTTTTTAGGCAAACCGCATTGGTGCAACTTCAGCTGCGGACCAACCACGATCACGGAACGGCCGGAGTAGTCCACACGCTTGCCCAAAAGATTCTGACGGAAACGACCGCCTTTGCCCTTGATCATGTCGGCGAGCGATTTCAGCGGGCGCTTGTTTGCACCCGTCATGGCTTTACCGCGGCGACCGTTATCGAGTAGCGAATCCACCGCTTCCTGCAACATGCGCTTTTCATTTCGAACAATGATTTCCGGCGCTTTCAACTCGAGCAGACGCTTCAACCGGTTATTGCGGTTGATGACACGACGATACAGATCATTCAGGTCCGAAGTTGCAAAGCGGCCGCCGTCAAGAGGTACCAGCGGGCGCAATTCTGGAGGCAGCACCGGCAGTACTTCCATCACCATCCAGTCGGCTTTGATGCCGGATTTCTGGAATCCCTCCATGACTTTGAGGCGCTTGGCGATCTTTTTGATCTTCGTCTCGGAATCCGTTGCTTCCAGATCCTTGCGCAGCGTGTCGATTTCCTTGTTCAGATCCAGATGGCGCAACAATTCGCGCACGCCTTCGGCACCCATGGCAGCCTGGAATTCGTCGCCGAATTCCTCGACTTTTTCGATATAGGAGTCTTCCGACAGCAAGTCGCCACGCTTCATCGGCGTCATGCCCGGATTGGTCACCACGAAAGCTTCGAAATAGAGCACGCGCTCTATGTCGCGCAAGGTCATGTCGAGCACCATGCCGAGCCGGCTGGGCAAGCTCTTCAGGAACCAGATATGCGCAACCGGCGATGCAAGCTCGATATGACCCATGCGTTCCCGGCGAACCTTGGACAGCGTGACTTCCACGCCGCATTTTTCGCAAATGACGCCGCGGTGCTTCAGACGTTTGTATTTTCCGCAAAGGCATTCGTAGTCCTTCACGGGGCCAAAAATCTTGGCGCAGAACAAGCCGTCGCGTTCGGGTTTGAACGTGCGGTAATTAATGGTCTCCGGTTTCTTGACTTCACCATACGACCACGAGCGGATTTTCTCCGGCGACGCCAGGCCAATCTTGATAGCGTCGAATTCTTCTTCCTGTGTAACTTGCTTGAACAAATCTAGTAAAGCTTTCATTCACGACTCCTTAGCAGTAGGGATGGGCGACTGCCGGATCAATAACGGTCAAGGTCGATGTCGATAGCAAGGGAGCGGATTTCCTTCACCAGCACATTGAAGGATTCCGGCATGCCGGCATCTATCTTGTGTTCACCCTTGACGATGTTTTCATACACTTTGGTGCGACCGCCCACATCGTCGGACTTGACGGTGAGCATTTCCTGCAAGGTATAAGCGGCTCCATATGCCTCCAGCGCCCACACTTCCATTTCGCCGAAGCGCTGGCCGCCGAACTGGGCCTTGCCGCCCAGCGGCTGCTGGGTAACGAGCGAGTACGGTCCGGTGGAACGGGCGTGCATTTTGTCGTCGACCAAATGGTGTAGTTTCAAAATATGCATATAACCGACGGTGACCGTGCGATCGAAAGGTTCTCCAGTACGCCCGTCGAACAACGTGACCTGTCCGGACTTGGGCAGGCCCGCGAGCTCGAGCATGGTCTTGATTTCCTCCTCGGTTGCGCCATCAAACACCGGCGTAGCGAACGGCACGCCCGATTGCAGGTTCGTGGCCAGATCCATTACTTCATCATCGGCCAGCAGGCTCAGATCTTCCATCTTGCCGCTGGAGTTGTAGATCAACGTCAGCGCCTTGCGAAGGTCCGCGATTTTTGCCTGGGCCTTCAACAGATCACCGATGCGCTTGCCGAGTCCCTTGGCCGCCCACCCAAGGTGGGTTTCCAGGATCTGGCCAACGTTCATGCGTGAAGGGACGCCGAGTGGATTGAGTACGATGTCCGCCGGGGTGCCATCCTCCATGTGAGGCATGTCTTCGATCGGCGTAATCTTGGAAATGACACCCTTGTTGCCGTGCCGGCCCGCCATCTTGTCGCCGGGTTGAAGCCGGCGCTTGACTGCAAGATAGACCTTGACCATTTTTTGCACGCCGGGCGGCAATTCGTCCCCGCTCGTCAACTTGCGTTTCTTTTCCTCGAACGCAGCATCGAACGACTTGCGCGTCTGCTCCAGTCCTTCCTGCAGTTGTTCGAGTTGCTGCGCGGATTCCTCATTGGACAGGCGGATGTCGAACCAGTGATAGCGATCGATCTCCTGCAGGTATGCTTTGGTGATCTTGGTGCCCTTCGCCAGCTTCTTCGGCCCTCCGTTGGCTGCCTTGCCGGTCAGCAGGCGCTCGATACGGCCAAACGCGTCATCCTCGACAATGCGCAGTTGATCGGCCAGATCCTTTTTGAAACGTTTCAACTCATCGTCGATGATTTGCGCAGCCCGCTTGTCGCGCTCTATGCCTTCACGGGTGAAAACCTGCACATCGATGACCGTACCGGACATGCCGGACGGCACGCGCAGCGACGTGTCTTTCACGTCGGACGCTTTTTCACCGAAGATTGCACGCAATAATTTTTCCTCCGGCGTGAGCTGGGTTTCGCCCTTGGGGGTAACCTTGCCCACCAGCACATCGCCTGCTTCGACTTCGGCGCCGATGGCAACGATGCCGGATTCATCCAGACGCGCCAGCATGCCTTCCGACAAGTTGGAGATATCGCGCGTAATTTCTTCAGGTCCGAGCTTGGTGTCTCGCGCGACCACCGAAAGCTCTTCGATATGGATGGATGTAAACCGGTCCTCGGCGACGACTCGCTCGGAGATCAAAATTGAATCCTCGAAGTTATAGCCGTTCCAGGGCATGAACGCGACCAGCAGGTTCTGTCCCA
>JBJMWI010000051.1:0-8350 GCA_045810225.1 Burkholderiales bacterium | reverse complement strand
CGAGTCCAATTCGCGAGGTGCTCACCCTGTGTCGCCTAACGTGTTGCTGTGCGGCGGGCCGGCACAACGGTGAAGGAAGGCGCGGTGCTGATGGCACGTCCGCACCAGCAAAGGGTTATGCCCCAAAGGCTCATGAACCAGCAAACCTCAGAACTTGATAGACCGAAGCAAGCAGCCCCTGTAGGAGAAGCGGGGGAACAACGATCCAGAAAAATCGTTCCAGGAAGTTGATTTCGCGCTTAATGCCTAGCCGGACAACAGGCCAAAACGCCAACGCCAAGACTGGGGCAATAGCGAACCAGAAGTACGTGAGCAACCTGTCTGTATTTGCAGCGGCAAGCATCGCATATGGCCCAATAGCCAAACATAGCCATAACGGAAGAAAGTTTTTCCAGTGACGCAGTGGCACCGTGAAGAACGAAGTCAGCTGCGGTGCCATATCTTGTCTGCGGCCTAACGTTTGACATGAGGGGCAGCCCGCAGACAGCGAAGCTGGCTGTTGGATGTCCCCTCGATGGAAGAGTTAGGCGTCAACGCGGAGTATCTGGCTAGAACTTGCCATGTTCTAGGTACTCGAGTTTGGCCTTGCATTCGTCTCCAGCGCGCCAGTTGGTAGAAATCAGGTTCTTGTAGGCTACCTGCCGGAGACGGTCGAAGTCTTTCGACTTGGCTAGGTCCCTGTACTTCTGGTCGCTTGTGAACTTACCGATACTCTTGCTGGCTCTGCCCTTAAACCCTGGGACCGTTTCTTCACACCGTTGGTATTCCGCCATGAAGCATGCCGTTAGCTCGGCGGCAGAAAGGTTTTGCTCAGGTGGCCAGCATTGTGCTAATGCGTCTCGGCTGGAAAGCGCAAGGAGGAATGAAATGAGAAAGCTCGCAATTTCGCGAATCTGCATCTTGAGGCCTAACTTGGATATAGGGCGACAGTTTCGCGCCCTAACATCAGAACGTGTCGCCTTACTACAGAGGCCGCGCTATTGGTGGAAGGCACGAATACTTGAAAGCAAGTTGTTGACTGTTTATCCATCAGTACTATTCTCGCGACCAAAGCAGCATCTGGCGCAGACTCTGCCCGGGGCTGTGGTCTTTGGCAAGTTTTTTCACGGCACTGCGGACTAGGGATGGTCGAGGCGACTTACCGAGCGGTTAGCAGCCCGCTCGATTCGATGCACCAATTTGAAATTCCGGATTCGAGATTAAACTGCGGGGGGACGAGATCGCTCCTTCAGCGCACGATCCCCGCAGCACCCAAAATGAACGAATACGTAAACGCGATTTCCTTGAGGTAATCGTAGCGTCCGGATGCGCCGCCATGTCCGGCATCCATGTTCACACGCAGCAGCAACGGGTTCGCATCGGTCTTGAGCGAGCGCAGTTTGGCGACATATTTGGCCGGCTCCCAGTACATGACCTGACTGTCGTTCAATGAGGTTTCCACGAGCATGAGCGGGTAATCCAGCGCCTCGAGATTGTCATAGGGCGAATAGGATTTCATGTACTCGTAGTATTCCTTGTCGTTCGGATTCCCCCATTCCTCGTATTCCCCAGTAGTCAACGGCAGGCTGGCATCGAGCATGGTGTTGATGACATCCACAAACGGCACCTCGGCGACGACCGCACGGAACATATCCGGCCGCAGATTCGTGACCGCGCCCATGAGCAGCCCACCTGCACTGCCGCCCTGAATCACGAGCTGTGATGGATCGGTGTAGTGCTCGTGGATCAGATGTTCCGCGCAGGCGATAAAATCGGTGAAGCTGTTTTTCTTCTGCAGCATGCGGCCTTCATCATGCCAGTGCTTGCCCATCTCACCGCCACCGCGCACATGAGCACACGCGAAAATTACGCCGCGATCCAGCAGCGATAAACGCGTCGAGCTGAAATTGACATCGAGCGAATATCCGTATGCACCGTAGCCATAAAGCAGCAGCGGCTGCGGACTGTCGTGCCGCTGGTCGATTCGATAGACGAGCGAAATGGGAATGCGCGTGCCGTCGTGCGTCACGGCATAGTGCAACTCGGAGCGATATAGCGACGAATCGTACCCTTTCACTTCGCGCTGCTTTAGCAAGGTCCGTTCGCCGTTATTGAGCTGATAGTCGTATTGCGAATCCGGCGTGATGTAGGAGTCGTAATGGAAGCGGTACACGTCAGTGTCGAACTCCATGTTCGCACCTCCAGCCACGGAGTACACAGGTTCGGGCATTTCGATCCGGTGCTCCGTGCCGTCCGGGAGTTTCATGACGCGCAGGCGTGGAAAGCCTCCCGCTCGCTCATGTACTACCAGATGGCGCGCAAACACATCCACGCCGTCGAGCATGACATCGTCGCGGTGGGCGATGACCTGCGTCCAGTTCGACGGCGTCATTTGCTCTACCGGCGCGGTCACGAGGCGAAAATTCCTGCCTTGATCATTGGTCACGATGTAGAACTTGCCGTGGCCGTGATCCACGTAATACTCATGCTCCGGGCGCCGCGCAAGAATCAGCGAAAAATCCGATTGCGGCTCGTCCGTACGCAAGCTACGGACTTCGGATGCCGTGGCGCTGTGGGAGGTCAGGAACAGATATTCGTTGCTCCGGCTGCGCGAAACCGCAACCGAAAATCGTGCGTCGCCCTCCTCGTAGATCAATGTTGTGTGCGAGCTGCCCAACAAATGGCGATAGACACGGTACGCGCGCTTCGACTCGTCTTCCCTGACAAAGAACAGCGTGCGATTGTCGGACGCCCAGGCGATCGAGCGCACTTTTTCAATGCGGTCAGCCAACAAACTGTTGTCCCGCAGATCCTTGAACTGCAGCGTGTACTCGCGGAATCCGCTTGTATCGGAAGAAAAAGCAAGCAAAGTTCCGTCCGGGCTGACATCGAACGCACCCAGCGAGTAGAACTTGTGTCCCTTCGCTTCCTGATTCATGTCGAGCACGATCTGTTCCGGCGCATCAATGCTGCCGTGGCGGCGGCAGAAGATGCGATATTGCTTGCCCTTGCGCGTGCGCGAATAATAAAAATAATTGCCATCGCGGTAGGGCACTTCGACATCGGTTTCCTTGATGCGCGCCACCATCTCGCGGTACAGCCTTGCCTGAAGACCGCGCGCCGGCTTCATCATTGCATCCGTGTAGGCGTTCTCGGCATCCAGATAAGCCGTGACGGCCGGGCTGCCTTTGTCGCTCAACCACTGATAGTCGTCGACGCGTTGTTCGCCGTGGACTTCAGTCAAGATTGGCGAGCGCGGGGCCAGTGGCGGTACTGGATTCGGGGGCACTACTTGGACTCCTGTCAAATAAACGGGGAAACTGACCTGCCAGGCTATAAAATATGGGGCAGTTGAAAGCAATATCCAGCCGCTCAGTTTAGAGGTAAAGCAGCATGAAGAATTACGAATCGGAAGTGACCCAATTCATACGGGATTTTCTAAAGAAACATCCCGAAGTCGTGGAGAAGCAACGGAAAGCCCGGGCGACCTGGTGGGATCATCCGCAAGATTTCAAAGAACGCAGCCGCCTCGAAGCGGCCGACCTGCCCAAGAAAGGCTACGAGTACTATTAAGCTCGGTATCGCTCCGGCTCAGAACTGGTAACCCAACGTAAACAGCAGCGCCCGATCGGTACTGACCCTGCCCGGGGCAGGATCGTTGTCCCAATCAAGGTTGTATTGCAACGTCGCATCAACCTTTTCCACGACAGGCAGACGCAGCCCAGTCATGGACCTGATGAAAACCCTGCTGACGTCTCCGATGCCAATCAGCCCCTCCTCGCGATGGAAGAACTGGATTTTGGTATCGGCCACAAACTGTTCGTACTTAAGGGCCCAGCGTGCGGCAGGATAGTCCTCGTCCGGAGCCAGATTGAAATCGGTATGCACATTGCTGACCCCCGCTTCCAGTGACAGATTGGTGCGCGGCGTCTCGATGAACTGATACCCGGAACCCGCACCCAGCACAGAACGCAGTTCGATGTCCTTGAACAGATCACGCTCCGCGCTGCCATTCAGATAGGCATACCACTTCGGGCTCAGGAATCGGTCATATTTCAGATAGCCGAGCGCGTTGGACTCATTGACCTCGCCCAGGCTTTTACCGTAATTGCCCTCGAATCCTCCCGTATAGCGGTTTTTGAGCGTTCGGGCGACGAGTTCGGCATTGACATGCAATTTCTCGGTACTCGTATTTCCGGAAGTTTCCGCGGCCCCGACGTTGATTCTGCCTTCCCACTTGATGCCTTCGCCTGAAATATTGGGAGCCGGATTGATCCATCGTACCTGCGTCGCTTCGAACCGCGCCGCCGGCACGTCGTTGGCCGGCTGAATGGTCATTTGGCCCTCTGCGCCGAGCGCAATGGTGCCCTTCAAATGCCGGCCGTCCTCAAGATACAGGTCAAGGGCCTGATTGGCTTCGATCCGCTCGATGTCCTGCCAGCGGATTTTGAGTTCACCCGCGTACGCGGTCTGCAACACCAGTTCGTCCGTTTCCTTGCGCACGATCGTTCCTGTTAACCGATCGCCATTTCTCAGACTCACAACGTCAGCCAGCGCGGCGTCGGACCAGCTCGACAGGACAAGAGCGGCGGCTAGCAAGCCGCGCAGGATAATGCCTTTCTTCAACTGTTGTGCTCCCGGGATATTCGCTGTTCTGTCGGCATCTTAGCTGTGATGCCTGAAAAATAAGGCAGGTTGCTGCCGAACAGTGATGTGTTTAACTGGCAGGAGTTCCCTTTGCAATAACATCATGCAAAACGCGTTACCTGCCACACAGCACAGTTCATTGCATGCTTTCTGGCAGAATGTCGCGCTTGGCCGCGAAATTCTCCGGGAGTCATGCATGCTGCGTCGTGTTCTCTTTGCTTCATTGCTGTCGCAATCTCTATTGGCAGTTGCAGTGGCTGAAGAAGCCATCCCGATCGAGCAAGAGCCGCGCCACCGCATGAAATTCGCCAACGAGCACGTGCGCTTCTTCGACGTGGAACTGGAGCCCGGATACGAATCGCGCTATCACTGGCATCGCAGCGATGGTGTGTTCGTCAGCATTTCGTCCTCGCCAACCATTGCGCAGGATATGGGCAAAGAGCCTGTGCAACGAGGTGAACGTGCGATCGGAGAAACCTATTTCATCGATTATGGGACGCATCCCAAAGCACATCGCGTCACCAATTCCGGCAGCACGCCCTACCACGTCATCGATACTGAAATCCTCAAGGGGTGTGGCGCGACGGGACCGTTGTCCGAAGGGCCGAACCAGACGCTGTTAATCGATAACCCGCGCGTGATAGTCACGCGCTTGATCCTGCATCCCGGAGAGAGCACCGAACTTTATGCGCCCTGCGGCATGCTGGTGGCGGTATCCGCCGGAACGGTCAGCTTGCAAATGCAGGCCGGCATCGAAAGCGTAAACCTGCAACCCGCGGGTTTCAGGTGGCGCCAACAGAACGACACGGTGAAGCTTACCAATACCGGGAACTTCGTCTTCCACGGCGTCGACATCCGGCTCAAGTAGCGGCCGAACGGACTGCAAATGAATACCAACGGCAAGAACGTCTTCGCGCTGGCGGCATGCCAGTCGTTACTGGTCATGAACAACGCGATGATGATTTCGGTCGGCACGCTGGCTGCGGATGCGCTGGCGCAAAACAAGATGCTCGTCACGCTGCCCGCCACGGGCTACATCATTGGCGGCGGTCTCACGACCTTGCCGATTTCCCTGTTCATGAAGCGGCACGGGCGCCGGGCCGGATTTACCATCGGCTGCATTTTTGGCATGGTGGGCGCATCGCTGGCCGCAGCGGCCATGCTGTCGCAAAATTTCTGGATGCTGTGCCTCGCAGCGCTGGTGTCCGGGGTGTATACCGGCTCGGGCGGCTTCTATCGTTTCGCGGCCGCGGACATGGCTTCGACTGGCAACCGCAGCAAGGCTATCTCGCTGGTTTTGGCGGGCGGCATCATCGGCGGCATATTCGGTCCGGAAAGCAGCAAAATCACCAAAGACCTGCTCGGTACCGTTTTCGCAGGCTCATTCGTTTCACTGGTCGCGTTGGCCATGATTGCATTGTTGATCGTGCGCCGGCTGAATCTGCCGAACCCGTCAACCGAGGAGCAGCATGGCCGCACTCGCCCGCTCGCTGAAATCATGCGCCAGCCGGTGTTCATCGTCGCCCTGCTGGGCGGCATTACGGCCTATGGCGTGATGAACCTGTTGATGGCCGCCACGCCGCTGGCCATGAAAATGTGTTCGCATTCGTATGGTGCAGCCATGCTCGTTATCGAGTGGCACATCATCGCCATGTTCGCGCCGGCGTTCGGCACCGGTTGGTTGATCGTGCGCCTCGGCACCTTGCCGGTCATGTTTCTCGGCGTGTTGCTGAAACTTGTCGCGATCGCGATTGCCGTTTCCAGCAACGCCGTGGCAGCGTTCTGGCTATCGATGGTGCTCATTGGCGTAGGCTGGTGTTTCCTGTTCGTCGGCGGCACGACTTTGCTGACCGAAGCTTGCGCACCGGCTGAAAAAGCCAAGACGCAAGGCATCAATGACATGCTGATCTACGTCACCATGGCCTCGACCTCGCTGACCTCGGGGGCGATTCTTTATGGATTCGGCTGGAACACACTCAATTACACCGCGCTGCCATTGCTTTGCATCACCGCGATCGCGATTGTGTGGCTGGCAACACTGCGGCGCAGCGCGCGCTTGCGCCCCGCCTGAGGCGGCGTGTCAACCCCGTGGGGCTTCGACTCAGCATCCTCGACCAATCCCCGATCATTAGCGGCGGGTCTTCCGCTGATGCACTGCGCGCTACGGTCGCGTTGGCGCAACGCGCCGATGAACTTGGATACTATCGCTACTGGCTCGCGGAACATCACAATATGCGCGGGCTCGCCGACCCATGCCCGGAAATCCTGGTCGGTCATTTGGCTGCAACCACACGGCATATTCGAGTTGGTACCGGTGGTGTCATGCTGCCCTATTACAGCCCGCTGAAAGTAGCTGAGGTTTTTCGCATGCACGAGGCGCTGCATCCGCACCGTATCGACCTGGGTATCGGCCGCGCGCCCGGTGGCGATCGCATGACAGCCAAGGCAATGAATGCAGCGGCATTCGATGACATGGAAGGGTTTCCGCGTCAGGTCGCGGAAGTAGTCGGCTGGCTCGACCGAACCTTGCCGGAAGAACATCCGTACGCGAGCGTGCAAGCCATGCCATCCGGCCTGAGCTCACCCGAAGTCTGGCTGCTCGGCTCCTCCGATTACAGCGGCGCTCTGGCTGCGTATCTGGGATTGCGTTTCGCGTTCGCGCATTTTATCAATGCGCAGGGCGGTGACACAGTATCGCGCAGCTATCGCACGGACTTCCGGCCATCGCTGCGCGAGTCCAAGCCTTACGCCATGGTGTGCGTGTTCGCGCTGTGTGCGCCGACTGATGCGGAGGCGCAGCGGCTGGCCGCCAGCATCGACCACCGCCGTCTGCTGATGGCAGTCGGACGGGAAGCGCCGATTGCAACGATCCAGGAGGCGCAGGCATATCCGTACACCGAACGCGACCGCGCCATCATCGAACGCGAACGCAATCGCGCCGTCATCGGCACGCCCGACAGGGTCAAGGCACGCCTGCTGGAGATCGCCGATGCATTTGCGGCGGATGAACTCATGGTGATCAGCATCACCGGCGACTATGCGAGCCGCATGAGATCGTATGAATTGCTGGCAGCAGAGTTCGCGCTGGACCCGGTTGCAAGGCGGGTGGCATGAACGAAAAGGTTCCGTCCAGCGAACGCAAGCTGGTGCTGGTTCTTGCCGCCATCCAGTTCACGCACATCATGGACTTTATGATCATGATGCCGTTGGGCCCGCAATTGATGCGCGTCATGTTGATTTCGCCACAGCAATTCGGACTGCTGGTTTCCGTCTATACGCTGACGGCGGCAGCCGCTGCGCTGGCAGTGGCGTTTTACACGGACCGTTTCGACCGCCGCACGACGTTGCTGTTTCTGTATGCGGGATTCGCTGTCTCGACACTGTTGTGCGGCATCGCGCCTGGCTACGGCGCACTGTTGGCAGCGCGCGCGTTTGCCGGTGCATTCGGCGGCGTGGCCGGGGCAACCGTACATTCGATTATTGGTGACGTGGTTCCGGAAAAACGCCGAGGAGCGGCAACCGGTTTGATCATGTCTTCGTTCGCGCTGGCTTCGATCATCGGCGTGCCGATCGGCTTGGTGTTGGCGGCACACTTTTCGTGGCGCTGGCCATTCCTGCTGCTGGTCGCGGTGTCCTCGCTGGTGCTGATGGTTAGTTGGAAAGTCATTTCGCCCATGCGCGGCCACATTGTCGAGGGCGTGTCGCACCGGCCGCTGGCGCAGAT
>JBJMWI010000050.1:0-4077 GCA_045810225.1 Burkholderiales bacterium | reverse complement strand
GGTCAGGCCTTGCCTTTTGCCCGCCTCTAGCGTTTACCCGTTAAGGGTCCAGAGCGGTATCCTGTCGGCACGCTTTTCAAAACGGAGACCGCTGTGGTAAAGAAAACCGCGTTTCTTCCCGCGACATTTGCTTGCATGCTTATTCTGGGCCTCATCGGCGATTCCCTCGCAGGTGATGTCAAACTTGTGTCGGATACCCTGGACGAAATCTGCCGTGTCGAAATTACATGGGGCCCGAGTGCGCCGGAAGGAACCGCGGTCGAACAATTTCTTGACGTCAAGAGAAACTGGTCGATTACCAAGCCGGATCGGCTTTGCTATCGCCGATCGAGCACACCTGACAACTGTGAGTCAGGCATGACGCAATGGAATACGCAGTGGAAATGCGCGGCCAACGAAGGGGCTGGACAGAAGGAACTGTCCTTGCAGTGAGCGATTTGGCTTTGTGAAAGTTGCCGGGCAACCCTTGTAAGTCTCTTCCAGCTAGCCGCGGTAATGCCTCCGCACGCGCATCTCGGCGCGCTGTGCCGCCTCTTTAGGCGTCTGCTGCCCGCTGCAAACTTCGGCAAACATGTCGACCACGACGAAGTCAGCCATGGCTGCCGCTGAAGCCTGCCCCGGTTTTCCGGCATAGCCATCATGCCGCATGGTCTTAACCACTTCCCGATAGAACGCGTGTTGCGGATCCGCGGTCCACATGGGGTTTGATTCGTAGGCGCGCAACGGTTGAGAAACGTAGCCGATGCAAGCGGCCTGCCAAGGCTCGTACTGCTCCCGCTCCATCATGAACCGAAGGTACTCTTTCGCGGCATTGGGATATTTCGAGTACTTGAAAATGAACGCCGGGAACATCAGCGCTCCGGTCACGCGTTTGCCGATCGGTCCGATCGGCAAGAAGTCGTGCTGGATGTCCGCCGCCATCGCCTTCATGTTTGGATCAGTCGAGTTCTTCGCGGCGTAGTAGATCGAAATGCCGTTCATGGTCAGACTGATCTCGCCGGCCAAAAACGCCTTGTTGTTGCTCGGGTCGAGCCACGACAGCGTCCCGGGCAAGAAAGTCTGGTACAGCTCCTTGCCGTACTCCAGCGCTGCGATGGTCTCTTTCGAATTAATCGCGACGCTATTGTCCTCATTCACCAGGCGGCCACCGAATCCCCACACCAGCCAGTGCGTCCAGCCGTTCGCGTCGCCGGTTGCGTGCCCGAGCGCCAGACCCGCCGGCTTGCTGCGCGCCTTGAGTGCCTGACACAGCTTCAGGAATCCCGGAAAGTCCTGCGGGATTGCATCGAAGCCCGCGGCGGCGATCATGCTCTTGCGGTGAACTATTGCCCCGCCCGACGCACCAGTCGGAATTGCGAACCATTTGCCCTGGTACATCCCGAAGTCGCGGGACGCGTCATACCAACCGCCATACTTCTGTCCCAGATACTCGGCGAGGTCGGTCACATCGAGCAGTTGATTCGGGTACTGGAAATGATCTTCATTGGTGGCAATGATGATGTCCGGTCCCGCGCCCACGTTCGCCGCAACCGCAGCTTTGGGCCGCACCTCCTCGAAGTTTTCGGCGTCCACCCGCACCTCGACGCCGGTCCGCTCCGTGAAGCGGCGCGTGTTGGCCATGAACTGGTCCTCGTCGCCCTGGGCGAAGCGCTTCCAGCGCAATAGCCGCAGGCTTGCGCCTTTCTCGGGTTCCCATTTTGATACCGCCGATTGGGCGGGGCTGGATCGCAAAAGCTGTCCTGCCACGCCGAGCGCCGATGCGGACTGCAAGAAACGACGTCTTTTGTAGCTGGTCATGGTCTGCTCCTCGGTGGACGCCGCCGATCCGAAGCTGCCCGCTTCAATCGTCGGCCTAATTTACCAGGGCATTTTCCGGCCGCTGTGCTTGCGGCCGATCTCCGCTGCTTCACGCCCCTGCGGACCGGCGCACATCATCACGCCTGCATCGAGCTGGCGCGTTACGTTTTGTGGCGTCACCTGCTCAAGAAAAGCGAGCCCTGCGTTTTTGCACGCGGACATCACCGCAGTGCGCGCGCCCTGCATCTGCGCCGGGTACGGTTCATCGTGCTGGTCCGGGTATCCCATCGACATGCCCATGTCGCCGGGACCCCATTCGGCGAACGCGAGCCCCGGAACTTTGGTCGTCTGTTCGACGCGGCTCAGCGCGCGCGTGTTCTCAACTTTGATCCCGAGCAGCAGCTCGCCTTGCGGGTTCAGCGGCCAAGGGTCGGCGCGATCGAAGTAATCGGCAGCCGGAATGCCCCAGATCTCTGCCGCGCGAATCTGGCCAGCGTGTCCACGTCGCCCGGCGCCCAGATCGAAGCCGACTGCCGGCTTGAAAGCGTAGCGCGCCGCTTCGACAAAGCTGCGCACGGCTTCCGGCGTTTCCGCGTGACACAGCAGCAGGCCATGCACGCCGGCGCCAAGCGCATGCTTGATCATCCAGCTGTTCGCGCGCACCGCGGCGGCGTCGATGCCGTCCATGGGCAAGGTTACGATCACCGCAGGCGTTCGGTGTCCGCTGCGCGTGGGCCCGGCGTCAACCAGGCCGCGCATGAACTGCGTCAGCGCGCGCACGTCGAAGGCGCTGTGCTCCATGTCGTAAGTAATGTAATCGGCCCAGGTCTGCGCCAGCGCGCGGCCGCCCTCGTAACCGCCGGCAGTCTCGGCATCGACGAACTCGAAGTACGCCGGCTGGCGGCTCGCCAGCAGCTCGACAACTTTGTTGACTCTCATCGCGCCCTCCCCGGCCTTGAGTTTCTAGCGATGGCGTGCGGCCGACAGCTCCCGTCCGTACACTTCCCAGGAGCGAGCCTGCGCGCGCGGCGGTACGACATGACGTACGTCGGGATTGATCAATGACATCGGCCACATCCCGGTGGCAATGCGCACGGCCTCTTCACCGAGCTGGGTTTGCGCGCGCTCCCAGGCAACCTCGGAATAGCTGGCGTAGTGGTTCGTCAGGGACACGTTATCCATCTTCAGCAGCGGATTGGCCGGATCGACCGGCTCCTTCTCGAACACATCCAACCCGGCGCCGGCGATGCGGCGTTGCTGGAGCGCCTCGATCATCGCCGTCTCATCGACTACACCGCCGCGTGAACAATTGATCAAATACGCGCTCGGCTTCATGACCGCGAACTCAGCGCGGCTCACCATATGGCGCGTTTCGGAATTGAGATAGACATGCACACTCAGGTAGTCGGAGCGCCGGCACAGTTCCTCCAGCGAATTGATCATTTCAACCCCGGACTCCAGCGCATCCCAGGAGGCCACGTACGGATCGAAAGCAATGACATGGAGGCCGAACGCTTTGGCCTTGCGCGCTACGGCGCGGCCAATATCGCCCAGGCCGACAATGCCGAATACCTGGCCGGCTACATGACCCATCGGGCCAAGGTTCTTGCGCGTCCACACGCCGCTGCGCACGAGTTTGTCATGCAGTACAAACTTTCGCGCGCACACGAGGAAATGCATCATGGTGTGGTTCGACACCTCCTCGGTACCGAACGATGCCGTGTTGGCCAGCACCACACCGTTGGTCGTTGCAGCGTCGACATCGAGATGGTCAAAGCCGTGGCCGAACGAGACGAGACCTTTGCAGCGGCCGTGCAGGCCCATGTGCGCAAAGGCGCTCCGGTCGAAACCGTGGCCTTGTAGCATGGCGACATCCACATCCTGCAACGCCTTGATGAGATCATCAGCGCTGCTGCCCGTGTAGCGACTGACGGTTCCGCCAGCATGCACGACGGCGCGACTCTGCTGTTCAAGCGAGGTCGGATCGAAGGCCTCCGACTTGGCAGGAGCGATGTAGAGAACTTTGAAGGGTTGCGTCATGGGGGCTCTCGGTTTCACATTTCAGTATGGCGCTATGTTCTCATAGGTTTCACATCGGCATACACCGCGACAAGATGCGGTCGTGGACAACCCTGGTTACACCACACGTTACCCGGTGGGACACGGCTTTTCACGTTTCACTGGGCCGGGGGCAGCCCGGCGGCTGGTCACTTTCCTTGCGCGGCCAAGGAAAGTAACCAAAGGAAGGCCGCCCCGGTGTCGCGTCCGCTGTTCAGCGGG
>JBJMWI010000049.1:0-13883 GCA_045810225.1 Burkholderiales bacterium | reverse complement strand
TTAATGATGAAGGAGTGACATGGTCAAGCCAGCAAAAAACACGATTTGCATTTGGTACGATCGCGATGCCGAGGAGGCGGCACGGTTTTACGCCAAGACCTTTCCCGATTCTTCCGTCGGCGCGGTGCACCGCGCACCGGGCGATTTCCCATCGGGGAAGACAGGAGACGTGCTGACAGTGGAGTTCATCGTCATGGGCATCCCGTGTCTCGGGCTCAACGGCGGACCGGCGTTCAAGCACACCGAAGCGTTCTCGTTTCAGGTTGCAACCGCCGACCAAGCCGAAACAGACCGCTACTGGAACGCGATCGTCGGCAACGGCGGTCAGGAGAGCGAGTGCGGCTGGTGCAAGGACAAATGGGGATTGTCCTGGCAGATTACGCCGATCGCCCTGACGAACGCAATCACCGATCCCGATCGCTCTGTCGCCAAGCGCGCGTTCGACGCGATGATGCAGATGAAAAAGATCGACATTCGCGCGATCGAGGCGGCGCGCCGCGGTTGAGCTTGGGTGTTCGAATTTGCGTTCCCCGGAAATTACAAGAGGAACATGACGGACGCAGCTCAACCGTTTGGTTCGATTAAACACACGCTCCACTCAACAAGCGGCGGCAGAACAGCAGACCGCGCGGTCTTCTGGTCAGAGAATCGATAGCCGCTGCCGCTTGACGCTGTACGATCCGTTAGCTTCAAAGGCAATGTTTTCCGTTCGAGTCCGAGACGGTCATGAATCACCGAGCTCTTCGCTTCTTTAGCCTTCTTTTGGTCGCATTAGGTCTTGCGCCTGGAGCAGCTCACCTGCTGGAAATGCCAGTCAAGCTGGCCTACACACCCGAACAGTACTTCGCGGTCACTAGCACGCTATATAAACTTTTCGGTTCAGCAGGGGCCGTCATCCAGATCGGGGCGCTGATCATCACTGGCGTGCTGGCGTTCGTGTCTCGCGGCATTCCTGCGTCACGGCTGGTTGCCGCCGCAGCCATACTTCTGTGCTTCTCACTGCTCGCGTGGGCAATTCTCGTCGCTCCGGTCAATGCTCAATGGGGTGAAGCCATCAAGTCTGGCGCGCAATTGCTGCCGAACCTCTATGCAGAGCTGCGCTTGCGCTGGGAGTACGGCCACGTAGCCGCGTTCGCTCTTTGGCTTGCGGCGTACTGCTGCCTGCAGTGGTTCACCCTGGGTACCACTTCCCTGGTGAAGAGTGGCAAGAATGTGGTCTGACGCCTTCATCGTCAACGTTCCAAACTTGTGGAGCCCTCTGGTGCCTGCTCATGTCGAAACGTCCTTGCAAAAATTAGCCTGTAATGGTGTTGCTATGCATGCGGTGCGGCGCACGGGACTCAACATCGCGTTAGGCGTCTAAAATGAGGCTCTGGTCATTGCATCCGCGGTACCTGGATCCCCAGGGTCTCGTTGCACTGTGGCGAGAAGCGCTGCTGGCTCGCGCCGTGCTGTGCGGCAAGACCCACGGCTATCGAAGTCATCCGCAGCTTGAGCGTTTTCGCTGTCTGTCAGCTCCGCGTTCTTCGATAAATTGGTACTTACGGGGCATTCACAGCGAAGCAGTAACGCGCGGCTATTCCTTCAACCGGAGCAAGATCGGCCGCGCGCGAATCCAGGTACCCGTTTTCGTCACGGCCGGCCAAGTCGAGTATGAGTGGCAACACTTGCTGCAGAAGCTGGCGGTTCGCAATCCTGCCCTGTTCGCGCAGTTGCGCGCAGTCTGCAACCCGGAATGCCACCCGCTGTTCCGGGTTCAGCCCGGCCCGATCGAGCCATGGGAACGTGTCAATGGCAAAGCTTTCAAAGGCACGTGACCTGACTTTCAACGGCCCGCTTTCATCGGTTGCCGCATTTGTGTGAGCGTCAGGGCCCAAGGAGCGTCAGGTGAAAGTAACGCGCATTGTCGCAAATGTCGCAGCGTCTGATTCAGAAAAGGCAACTGCATTCTATAAAGAACTTCTCGGCCTCGAAGTGCTCATGGACCTTGGCTGGATACGAACATACGGGTCAAGCTTACAGATGACGGTCCAGGTCAGCGTGATGTCCGAAGGAGGCTCCGGTACCGCTGTGCCGGATATGTCAATTGAAGTGGATAACATTGAAGAAGCTTTAGCGAGGGTCCGAAAAGCGGGTATCCCGGTGGAGTATGGTCCGGCGACTGAACCATGGGGCGTGCGCAGATTCTATGTCCGTGACCCATTCGGAAAACTGGTCAATATCCTGCAGCATGACTAGTCATCGGTTACAGCGGCCATGAAGAGTAGCAAGGGCGCCTCGAAGGAAAACAAGGGAGCGGGTTCGCCATCCCGCCTGATCGATGCGCGAATCAAGGAGCTAAGTGATTGGCGAGGCGAGATGCTGGCGCGGATCCGCACTATCATCAAGCAGGCCGACCCTGAAGTGATCGAGGAGTGGAAATGGAGAGGGGTTCCGGTGTGGTCTCACGCCGGCATAATCTGCACCGGTGAGACGTAAAAGAATGTCGTGAAGATGACTTTCGCCAAGGGCGCCTCATTGGCAGACCCCTCACGCCTTTTCAATTCCAGCCTCGAGGGTAACACCAGGCGGGCGATCGATTTTCATGAGGGCGACAAGATTAACGAGAAGGCATTGAAGGCGCTCATTCTCGCTGCCGTGGCACTGAACACGTCGAAGATCCACCGCTAGGCTTAAGCACTTGCCTCCTGCACCGAAACCTCAATGCTGGGCCAGCAAAGCAGTCGCCTGTTGGTGCATGAAGTATTATTTGTGAACCAGTTGCGCAAGCAGCGCTAAATCATGAGCCCAATGTACCAGGAGATTTTGCGGTTCTGGTTCGAAGAAACATCGCCAGCCAACTGGTGGTCGGCAGAGTCAACGTTCGACGAGGAAGTTCGCTCTCGGTACGGCGGCCTAATCGATGAAGCGGCTCGCGGTGAATTGTATGAGTGGCGGAATGAGGGCAGGGGAAGGCTGGCGGAGATCATTGTGCTGGATCAGTTTTCGAGAAACGTTTACCGGAACACGGTACGGGCGTTCGCACAGGATCCGGTTGCGCTGGTGCTGTCACAGGAGGCGGTGCAGTTGGGGATCCATGCCACGCTGTCTCCTACGGAGGCCAGCTTCCTGTTGATGCCGTTCATGCACAGTGAATCGGCAAAGATTCACGTGATGGGCGAACAGCTATTCCTGCAATTTACGCCCAAGACTAACTACGAGTTTGAGCGGAGGCATAAGGCGATCGTCGATCGCTTCGGAAGGTATCCTCACCGAAACGCCATCCTGGGAAGAGCATCGACCGCAGAGGAGCTCGAGTTCCTGAAGCAACCCGGCTCGCGCTTTTGATAGTGCAACGCATATCCGGAAGGTTGTCCACTGCCGTGTAGACATTCCGGCGTTGAGGGGCAACACTTCCATTTGAGCGGACCTCCTGCCTGCTGCGGTTCCGCATTGATAACAATGTAAGTGGCTTTGATGTATGAGGTGACTTATGTGCAGAAACATAAAAACCCTGTTTAATTTCGAACCACCGGTGACAGACGATGAAATTCGTGCGGCAGCACTGCAATTTGTAAGAAAGCTTACGGGCTTCAACAAACCATCTAAAGCCAATGAGGCTTCGTTTGATGCGGCCATCAATGACGTGACAGCGGTGTCCAGAAAACTTCTTGATTCGCTTGAGACCAACGCACTACCGAGAAACCGGGAAGAAGAGGCGGCCAAGGCGCGGGCCCGTGCCACTCAAAGATTCTCGACATGACGATTTGCCATCTGGCCACGTGACCGATAGCGCCGGGTCCTCCATCCAATGTCCCGTTCAATGATCACGTTCGCCATTATTCTGGTGCTTATCTATCTCGGCTTGTGCGCCGTCCTGTTCATGTTTCAGCGATCGCTAATCTATTTTCCCCAGCCACGTTCGCTGGGGAAGGCGGCGCCCACCATGACGTTGCCGGTAGATGGAGCCGACCTGGTCATCACGGTGCGTCCACATGCCGGTCCGCACGCGCTTATTTACTTTGGCGGAAACGCCGAGGACGTTTCGTATAGCCTCCCCAGCTTCTCAGCGGCATTTCCCGATTACGCGCTTTACCTGGCGCACTATCGAGGCTACGGCGGAAGTTCGGGAAAGCCCTCGGAGGCTTCGCTAGTCGCGGACGCACTGGCCTTGTACGACAGCGTCCAAACTGATCACAAACAGATCGTTGTTGTCGGCCGCAGCCTGGGCAGCGGAGTTGCTGTTCAACTGGCCAGTCTGCGGGCTGTCGAACGCCTTGTCCTGGTAACTCCCTATGACAGCATCCAAAAATTGGCAGGGCGACAGTTTCCATACTTCCCCGTGCGCTGGTTATTGAGGGACAAGTTTGAATCCTGGAAGTACGCGCCGCAGATCACGGCTCCAACGCTGCTTATCGCCGCCGAAGAAGACGAAGTTATCCCGCTTGCGAGCACCGAGTCGTTGTTCAAAAGCTTTCGCGCCGGTGTTGCAAAGTTGAAGATTATCGCCGGGGCAGGTCACAACAGCGTGTCGGAAAGTCTTGAGTACCTGCCGCAGCTGAAAGGCTTGCCCTGAAACGTGGCTGACCGTTTGTCTGCAAAGGCGTTTGAGCATGGCCATCAAAAAGAAATCACGTCTTAAGCGCCAGCGCAATGCAATGCCCGCATGGGTTCGCCGCGCGCTGGCTTCGCGCAGCCTGATGGAGGCATACCATGCCCGTCCGCCTTATCAGCGTAATGACTACGTGGGCTGGATTACGCGAGCCAAACTTCCCGAAACGCGAAGCAGGCGATTGGAGCAGATGCTGGACGAGCTTGCGCAGGGCACGCATTACATGAACATGCGCTGGAGAGCCGTGGGGGATGGCGGTCTTTTGCATCGGGCCGCCGAACCAAGCGGCCGTGCGCCAGTGCAAAGCATCGACCAGTACATCGCGGCTTGCACGCCCGAGGTGCAGGCAATCCTCCGGAAGATTCGGCAAGTTCTGCGCAACGCTGCTCCGGGTGCCGAAGAAGGCATCAGCTACCGGATGCCGGCGTTCAAATTGAATGGCCCGTTGGTGTACTTTGCAGCCTTCAAACATCACATCGGCTTGTATCCACCGGTCAGCG
Organism: Burkholderiales bacterium; assembly: GCA_045810225.1. Taxonomy (GTDB): domain Bacteria; phylum Pseudomonadota; class Gammaproteobacteria; order Burkholderiales; family JACQAP01; genus JACQAP01. The sequence continues at coordinate 8,792 of JBJMWI010000049.1, read as the reverse complement.
GAGATGCGAAGCTGCGTCAAGCGGTATCACCTTACGCCGGAGAAAAGGGCAACCTTCGTTTTCCGCTCGACCGGCCGATCCCTTACGCCTTGATCGCACGCATCACGAAATTCCGTGTGAAACAGAACCTCGCGAAGGTGCTAGAACGATCACGCAAGAAGCAAGCGTAACGTGATAGCTGCGCTGCCCGCCGTCCGTTAGCAACTGCCAATTTGGGGGGGCACCCCGAATGCGTGATCGCAGAACGAACACGCTTCGCTGAGAGGCGCGTAACTCACGCGCCCTGTTCAGCGCAATTCAGCCCTGGACCTCCAGGCGCCGTTGCTGCGACTTTTGCGTCAGCGGAATGGTAATTTCCAATACACCTTCTTTCATCGAAGCCTTTGCCTGTTGCGCATCAGCGCTATCCGGAAGGGGGATAGTGCGATAAAAGCTGCCGTAACGACGCTCAACCCTGCGAAACCGTTGGTCATTGCCACCTTCTGTCCGCTCCTCCTGGCGTTCGCCCTGAATGGTTACCATACCGTCGTCCACGTCGACCTTTACCTGGTCTTTGGAAATGCCTGGCAGGTCTGCGCAGATTTTCAGTTGATTGGCTTCCTCACGTACGTCGATCTCCGGAGCCCACATAGTTGGGGCATTGAACGAACCGCTGCGTCGCCTGAAAAGCGACGGGCTCGGAAACGGAAATGAGAACAGTTGATCCATTTCGTTCGCAAGCTGGTCCAGCAGCTCGAACGGATCGCGGCCATAGCGTCCAATGCTGCGGTCTCCGCGCATTTGCACGGCACCGCTCTGTCCACTTTGGTTGCTGCCTGACATTACTTCACCTTGCATGGCCTGCTCGCCACCTCCCTGCTTGCCTTGAGTTCCTCCGTCGCTGCCGGAACTCGCGCGCTTGCCGTTTCCTTTTCCGGGATTGCTACTTGCACTTTGTTCGGGTTGCGATTGTGATTCCATGGTGATTGGCCTCCGTCGGATTATTGCGAAATTTAGGTTCCCCTTAACGTCCCGCTCCGGCTTACGCCAAGGGATCATGTGGGGACCATTGCGTCCGATAAAGATTCTCGCCGGCCAATTATTTTGTCAGCGACAACTCTGGAAAATTTCACGGAAGCACGTCTTCCATCGCAACTCGATTCAGCGCGCGCGATGGTAGGTCCTATCGGCGTTGGGTCGCTACCAGGGAAGAACCGATGCCGACGTACAACTTTGAGACCAATGTCAGTATGCCGCCGACAATGATCGTAGGCGGTGTACTTTGTTATCGTCTTGTTCCGGCGGGTACGAATCTCGTCATCCATGAACTAGTGAAGATGGCAACCGTTCGGAGAAGTGACTGCCTGTTCCGACTCGCCATGAACGCATGATTCTAGAATTTGCGTTCGCAGATGCCAGGGCACTCGTCTGGTTGCTAACGATCAGGAACAGCTGACATGCGAAGCGGTCGAAGCGCTGTAGCGCCGTTAGACCCGTGACGATGAGGGCCCAATGTCGATCGATAATGCGATAGCCAGCCTAGCGGTGAAGGACTTGCCTGCTGCCTTAGTGTGGTATCAGGCGTTGCTTGGAAGAGCCGCAGACTCGGCACCCATGCCTGAAGTCGCCGAATGGAGGTTCCCGCGAGGCGGTTGGCTGCAGGTCTATCGCGTTCCGGAACGCGCCGGAAATGGATCCGTGACCTTGACGGTGAGCAATATCGAGGAAGTGGTTGCACATGTCCGGAAGCTGGGGATCGATACCAGCCAGCGAAGCACGGGCGCGAAAGTAAAAACACTTATGATCGTCGACCCGGACGGTAACCACATCGCGTTCGCCGAAGCGCTCGACAGAACGATGGCGCGATAAAAAACGCATGCTGCCAGCAGAGACGGGCGCGGCATATACTGGTGGGGTTGCGTAACAGATATTTCGGCGAGCGTCGCGATATAGCCAGGAAGGTCGTCTGAAGCCAGGGTGTGTGTAAGAGGGCCAGAAGATACTGGCCTTTCTCTTGTGAGCTGTGCGTTTGTCGTGCCAGGAGGGTAGGCCATGGAAAAAGACACGCACCAGCAACGTTGCCCGCTGTGTACCAATCCGGCGGAATATCGATGGGTCCATCAAAAAAAAACAAAGCACTTCTACTGCACGAACTGCGGACAGTTCCAAATATCGCTTAATGCGGAAAAGCTGCTCGAGAGAGGGCCTAGTCATTGGAAGATCAACCTGCCCAAACTCGCACGGGACCATCCTTATGGCCAGACGCTTGTGATCGCTTTGGCAGAGCAGAATGACCCCGTCCCGCTGTTCCATAAGTATGTGCAGAATTCCGAGTTGAGTGAATGAGGCAACCCGTGTGCGCGGAACCGGCTTCGCCGGTTGAGTAGTCAAGCCAGCACGGTTCGTTCTGCCGGGAGCCCGAATTTCTCTCAAGTAATTTACTGATCTATTCATCTGTACCCGCTTTCTTACGCCTCGCTGGCATTTTTTTTGCACGATACATGCGCGTGGAGTGAGCGAACCACTGTCAAGGGAAGTCATGCAAACCTTGACGGGAATTGCTGACCGGCTGAACAAACCGGTTTCCATTCTCCGTGGAGCCCTTTGCGGGAGCAGACGTGAAGACAGTTTTCGTAGTTGATGCATTAGAAGCCTGGCCGGTTGAAATGTCTTCCTGTCTCACTACGGCGGTTGAATACCTCACGGACGAAGCATTCAAGAACGGTGGCCAGTGCGACCGTGTTGTGAATCTGTGTCACTGGAATAAAAGCATGGGAACGGGGTTTTACGTTTCGCTCGTGGCCGAGGCACGCGGGCAAGAAGTATGGCCAGAAGTCAAAACCGTTGAAAACTTGCCTCGGAGCCTTGATGCCATACCGGGCTTAAAAGAGGTTCAGCAATTAGCCCATCGCCTTTTTGCCGAGGAGCGGTTGGGAGATATAGCGATACAGTCTTATTTCGGGATCGATCCTGAGGGCCGGTTCACCCCGATCACTCAACAGCTCTTTGCTGTTCTCAAAATTCCCCTGTTCGAGGCGATATTCCGCTTGGCCGATGGGGCGTGGCGCCTGGATGAGCTCCAGGTATTGGCTCCCACTGCAATTCCAGAACAGCATGGCGAAAAGCTTGCTCAAGCCGCGGTTACCTTTATCGGTGCTCAGCCGAAACCCCAGTCCATGGCAGCAAATCGACCGGCGCTCGCCATTCTTCATAATCCTGATGAGCCACTGCCTCCCTCGAATCCCAATGCATTAAAAAATTTTGAGCGAGCTGCAAGGCGATTCGGCATGCATGTCGAAATCATAGATAGCAAAGCGCTCGATCGACTGCAGGAATTCGATGCATTATTCATTCGCGATACCACCAACCTTAATCACTACACCTACGATTTTGCTCAACGTGCAACAGCCTTGGGGTTGATCGTCGTCGACGACCCGGATTCCATTCTCCAATGCAACAACAAAGTCTATCTGGAGGAGTTGCTAGCCCGACATAACATCCCTCGACCAAAAAGCATGATGGTGCACAAGGCAAACATCGATTGCGTTGTGCCAAATCTGGGTTTGCCTTGCATTCTCAAGCAGCCTGACGGCAGTTTTTCGCTGGGAGTAAGCAAAGTGCAAACAGAAGAGGAATTAAACAAAAAGGCGTTGGCGCTGCTCGAAGAATCGGATTTCATCGTTGCGCAAGAATTTCTCCCAACCGAATTTGATTGGAGAGTCACTGTATTCGACGGACGACCACTCTTCGTTTGCAAATACTTCATGGCCCCTGGACATTGGCAAGTACATAAGTACGAACACGATCGTCATTCGGAGGGGCGCACGGTCGCGCTATCGGTGGGCGAGGCGCCGCAAATAGTAGTGAGTACGGCCCTGCGCGCAGCCGATTTAATTGGCAACGGTTTGTACGGCGTAGATCTAAAGCAGGCCAGGGATAAATGCTATGTGATCGAGATAAATGACAATCCCAACATTGACGCGGGTAATGAAGACGGCGTGCTCAAGGACGCGCTGTACCGCGAAATCGTAGGAGTTTTCCTTCGGAGAATCGAGGAGCGAGATCTATTGGTTGGTGCTGGCGACACAGCACTAAACCCCTCGTAACGCTGACATGGTCCCGTCCTTCAGTGATTACGGCACGCATGATAGGGTCTCTCTTTGGCGCCACGCGGCCAGCGGACATGGACCGGTACCGGATATTCTGCAATACAGAAACGGCATGGCCGAAAACACCCGTGCGGCTCGCTGCAGATTTCGAACATTAACGCTCCAGTGACATTCTCGTGATTGAGCTGCTTTCCGATCCGCAGGCGTGGATCGCTTTCCTTACCCTGACGGCCCTCGAGCTTGTGCTCGGGATCGACAATGTCATCTTCATTTCGATCCTGGTCGACAAGCTTCCGAAGGCCCGCCGTGAACTCGCGCGCAGAATTGGCTTGCTACTCGCCATGTTCATGCGCATAGGTCTGCTGTTCCTTCTTTCGTGGATTATTGGAATGACCGAGCCGCTCTTTTCCATATTTCGCGAGACCTTGTCCGGCCGGGACCTTATTCTGATCGCGGGTGGTCTGTTTCTACTTTGGAAAAGCACACACGAGATTCACCAGTTACTGGAAGGTGAAAAGGGTGAAGCATCGACAACCGTGAGAACGAATTTCGCATCAGTCATCATTCAGATTACCCTCATTGACATTGTTTTTTCGCTTGACTCCATCATCACCGCAGTGGGCATGGTCGACGACATCGAGGTCATGATCGCCGCCGTCATAGCTTCAGTGCTGTTGATGATGGCCTTTGCCGGCGGGATCGGGCGCGTTGTATCCGCGCATCCGACAATCAAGATGCTTGCGCTCGCTTTTCTGTTCGTGATTGGTGTCGTGCTGATCGCTGATGGCTTTGACCATCATGTTCCCAAAGGCTATGTGTACTTTGCCATGGCGTTTTCCGTGGCTGTTGAAATGCTTAACCTTCGCATGAGGAGGCGTACGGCGCGTCCGGTCGAGTTACACGAGCGCTACGAAGGACAGAAGGAATGAAGCCGCGTTTTGACAAGGAGGGCCTTGAAATGCTGGAAGGGGGTTGCTTTTGTGGCGGCATCCGCTACGAGGCGCGGGGCTTGCCGGTTCATCTGACCAATTGCCACTGTTCGATCTGCCGTCGAACCACAGGCGCGCCATTCGTCGCCTGGTTCAGCGTGCAGCGGTCCGAGTTCAAGCTCGTTAAAGGCAAACCGACCCAATTCAGATCAAGCCCGAAAGGCTCGCGATGCTTCTGCGCCCGCTGCGGAACCCAGTTGACTTTCGAGCACGATGACGTGCCGGACCAGATTGACGTCACGACATGCAGCCTTGACGATCCTGATCGCTTGCCGCCGGAGGACCATACGCGCACAAGTAGTAAGCTCACGTGGATCAACTTCGCCGATGGTCTTCCAGAGCACAGGGAAGCTCGGCCTGGGGACTAACCGGCCGGGCGAGTTCAAATCTGTTGATAGGGAGATCACTCTAAGGATGGTTCGCGTAACGGCCGCAACACAATCCGAACGAGTGGCGTTCCAACGATGAACCGCGCCGCATATGATTCGATAGTTTCCGATTGGGACGATGCGAGAACCCAACTATCGGTCCACGAGCGCCGTCTGCTTGAACAAACGCTTGAGCCTGCTGAGCCAGGCTCCGCGATACTCGACCTCGGTTGCGGGAGCGGCCGCCCCATCGGCGAATATCTGTTGGGCCGCGGCTTCTTGTTAACTGGTATCGATCAGTCTCCTCGAATGCTCGAGTTGGCGCGGCAACGGTTGCCTCGCGGTCAGTGGGTGGAGTGCAGCCTTGAAGCATTTACCCCTCAAGGGCGGTATGGCGCAACGGTTGCCTGGGACTCGCTTTTTCACATTCCGAGAGAGCACCACATGACCATTTTTAAGCGGGTACGCAATGTACTGCGCTCAGGGTCTCGCTTTGCGCTGACTGTTGGCGGTTCCGAGCATGCGGCCTTTACCGACACGATGTTCGGCCAGCAGTTCTTCTATGACTCGCACCCTCCGGACAAAGCCATTGCACTTCTCGGTGAGGCAGGCTTTGAAATAACTCACTCGGAGTTCCTCGACCTGCCGACTTCCGGGCGCGACAAGGGGCGCTTCGCAATTATCGCGAGTGCAGCCTGATGTGTGAAGTCTTGGGCGTCCCTTTGTCCCGTGTAGCCCACTACACTCGATCACAGGCTTAGAATTGTTCAAGTCAAGGCCGGCGCCCTGACCGCTAATCCGCCAAAGGCACAAGCATGAAATCCGCGACTCACCCGGCATCACTGCGCATACAAGGGCTGCTCGATCAAGCAGGTGTACCCGCTCTAGTAGTGGAGTTCGATAAGCCTACGCGCACCAGCGCGGATGCAGCCCTTGCGATCGGTTGTTCAGTCTCAGAGATAGCGAAGTCCATAGTTTTCCGCATCAAGTCGAGTGGCAAGGCGCTGCTCGTCGTAGCCAGCGGAGATAATCGCGTCAGCGAGCAGAAAGTAGAACAGATCATTGGCGAGCCGATCGGAATAGCGGATGCGGCCTTTGTGCGAGAATCGACCGGGTTCGCGATTGGCGGTGTAGCGCCACTCGGACATCAGCATCCGGTGGAGGTCCTGCTGGACGGTGATCTCCAGCGGTTCAAAAAGCTGTGGGCTGCGGGAGGGACCCCCTACTCGGTTTTCCCGGTAAGCCCAGCAGAGCTTCAACGTATTACAGGTCAAGGATGGTCTGACATCCGTCAGACTTGATCCACGTAACCCCGGCCGCATGGAGTCTCGGAATGAGCAATGAAACTTTGGAGCGCAACAAGCGGAACGTGATGGCGTTCTACGACCTGATGTTCAATCAGTGCAAGCCCGCTGAAGCCATTGCACGTTATGCCGGAACCACCTACATCCAGCATAACCCGCATGTGGCGGATGGCAAGCAAGCCTTCATTGATTACTTTGAGCGCATGGCCCGCGAGTATCCCGGCAAACGGGTGCACTTCAAACGCGTCATCGCCGAGGGAAGTTTTGTGGTTTTGCACTGCCACCAGGAGTGGCCCAGCGACAAAGATAAGGACTGGGCCGGCATTGACATCTTTCGCGTCGATGCGCACGGCAAGGTCGTGGAGCATTGGGACGTACTGCAATTCGTACCCCGGGAGCCTGCCAACGACAACTCCATGTTCTGAACTTTCCAGATCACCGCATTACTGCTGAGTAAATGCAAGGGAGTACCCATCCATGCAGGGAAAATGTCTTTGTGAGCAAGTGAAGTTCGAGATTACCGGAGTGACTCCGAAACTCTACCAATGCCATTGCTCACTATGCCGCAAGCAAGGCGGTTCGACCTCGAACACGGCCGCAATCGTGCCGGTAGAGAGATTCCGCTGGCTGTCTGGCGAAAACAACATTTCATCGTTTGTGAAGCCCACTGGATTCCGTTCCGATTTTTGTTCCACATGCGGCTCTACCGTACCCAATCCACTCAGAAAAACGCGCTTCTACTGGGTGCCATCAGGCATGTTCGAGGGTTCAGAGAAACTTGAAATCGCGGCACATCTCTATGTTGGTTCGAAAGCTCATTGGGACACCGCTCCACTATCTGGCCAGGTGTATGACACCATGCCGGACGACATGCTGACGTTTATCCGGGCGCTCAACGCTGATCCCGCATCCTAGTCGGGCGCCCATTGTTTCTCGCATTGGACGCAGTGCCCGGTTTGACCTCGGCTGATCATGTTCACGGGGCACGGTGGAGCAGCATTGGTCGATCGGAGGAATCGAGAGACAAGTCAACGTCGGACCGAAAATGCAAAGGCCTCCAGCAGTGGAGGCCTTTGCACAAATTCACTGGTATGCCTCTCCAAATAATCCTGAAGCGGGCCCGACCAGCCGAACGGCCACCCGGCAGTTGCAGCGGGCCGCCGTTCGTTTTACTTTGGACTACAGCAACGGATGGTCCGTCTGTAAAGCGGCGACATCTGCCTGCTCTTGCGTCATTTCATAAGCGCTGAAATCCGGTGATGAAGAGCCGGGTTGTGGCGCCACCGTGGCGTCTTGGATGACGACGTTGTTGCCGGGCCCACCGTCGAGCAAGTCATTGCCAAGCCCGCCGAGCAATATGTCGTCGCCGGCATTTCCAAGCAGCGTGTCATCCCCCGCACTGCCCAGCAGCACATCGTCACCCTCGCCACCTTCCAGCGTTACGTGCGGGCCACCGGCGCCAAGGGCCGAGGCATCTATGATGTCGTCTCCCCCCAAACCGGCGATGTGGATCTCATCGGTTAAATCGAAGTGTTCAATGACCACTTCTTCGGCCAGCCCGCTTACCACCAATGCGCCATTACGCATCGAGAGCGAAATGACGTCATTGCCCGCCGTACCATTGACAGTCACCTGATCATTCGCCCCATCACCGGTTGCGCCGCCTGCGCTTGCTGCCAGATCAATGTCCACTTGAGTCACATCGGTTCCGGTCAAATCATTGACGGTGATGTTGTCGGCGGCGCCCAAGGCGGCAAAGCGGATGTGTTCCACCTCGTTCAGGTCCATCGTGATGGCCGCGACATTGCGCGTGAACAATGCGTGCGAGCCGCTGGCCGATAGTGCCATGTCCTCGCCAATGTTGGAGCCATTGAACTGCAACGTGTCGGTCCCAGAGCCGCCTTCGACCACATCGCTGCCATCGCCCGGATTCCAGACGAAGGTATCATCGCCCGAGCCCAGTTGCGCGCTGTCGTTGCCGCGTCCACCGTTGACCAAATCGTTGCCATCGCCACCGAGCAATACGTCCGCGCCGTCGCCGCC
>JBJMWI010000048.1:0-4267 GCA_045810225.1 Burkholderiales bacterium | reverse complement strand
ATCATCACATACCAGCTAACCACTTCAGTGCCGGCCGGAGGAAAAGCCTTGTAATAGCCTTGCTTGTCGAGCTGCGCGTTCAGTTCGCTTAACGGGCGAGACTGGTCGTGTTTCAGGAAAATCGTCAGCAAAACGGCATTGTCGGCGGTCGCCGACGCGTTCTCTGCCGGCGCTGCTGTCTGCGCACCCGCAGCCGTACCAAGCACCAAGACGCCGCTCAGCGCCGCGATCGCCATAAGCGATCCAATTATTCGAGCCATCGCATCTCCTTTTTCTCCAGTCCCGTTTAGTTGGCTGGATTTACCGACGGTGTGTCAGCGCAAACTCGCAACATCACATCTGGGTTCCTGACAGCAAGTATCCGCAGGCTTGTGAAGCATGTCACAGCCGGTCAGCCGCTTCGAGGGTATTCGTAGGCGCCTGACGGGACTCAATGATGAGGACGGGAAAATGAAAACCCGGCGGATGGCGTATTGGTGGTTCAAGTTCGTGATCTCAGGCCGGTTTCTGGAGAAGTTCATGAGATTGCCGCAGGTCGGGCGAACCTAGTCTATGCAGCCGCTCTTCCCTCTCCCCGCTTGCGGTGTTGACACGAACGAAGCTCGCTCTCAGGCACCAGCGGCTCACGCGGCTTGCCCGCCGTGGCGGCAGTCCCTCAACAGCACTCACGAACTCCTCTCTACGTCTGACGGATCAGCTTCTTGAAATGCGCTGCGCCGCCGGTCACGACGTCGCGTCCTTTCCAGGCCAGATAGGTCAGGCGGCCGGCCAGGGATTCGTGGCTGCGCAGACGGCGCGACCCGAAGATATGCCCGACTTCCTCCGGAAACCGCGCCACCTCGGCCTCCACAAGAGTGCCGATTGCATTCATCAAAGCGTCGAGCCGTACTCCCCAATCGGACTGGGCGAGCTGATCGATGCGGACCCGTAACGCGTATTCGGTATCGTAAATACGCGACAGAAGTTCCTTTGCGACGAGCACTCGCTCGGTCCTGAGCGCAACGCGCAATGCCGAGCGATTGTCTTCGAGCCGGTCCAGCACCATCGAGACCGTGATGGCGTAAGGTGTCGTGGCCACGTCGGCCGCATTCTTGCTCGGCGCGGACTTGGTGGCGAGCCGGATGAGCTGCCATTGTGTCTTTAGCCGCTTGGCTACCAGCGCCAGCGCAAACGGAAGTACCACGGGATGTTTTTTTCTGAATGCATCCAGCAACACCGTTGTCTTGGCAAGGCGCGCGTTATCGAATTTGTCGATCTTGTCCGGCAACGATCCGGCGAACTTCGCCAGCGCGTCACGCTCGCGCAGCACAGCCAATATCTTGGTCAGGTCGCTATAGACCGCGAGTGAAGCAGTATAGCTCGCGAGCTTGTTACGGGTCTGATTGGCACCATCAGGTGAATTGAGCGTGTTTTCGAGATATTTGACGACCTTGGTCTGAAACGCGGCGGCGACCAGCCGGGCCTTGGGCCGGTTGCCAACCAAAATCAGCTGATCGATGATTTTGATGTAATCGTGCGCCATCGTCGGTAACAGATCCCGACTGATCCATTCCCAGATCGGAGCGAGCGAGCCGCGCTGTATCCGGCCGATATTTTCATGCTCGGGAGCACCCTCGACCAGCAAAGGCTGCAGCGGCGCAAAAAAGTATTGCGAGGGATTATTGATGCGATGTTGCGCCGATCCATCCTTGCGGAATTCCGCGCGCAGCGTGGCCAGGAAATCCGCGGCACCGGGAAGATCGCTATCGCAGCTTTCCAGCCGCTCGAGTTCTGTCAGAAGATTGCTCCGCGTGAGCGGTGTCAATCGCTGCAGAAACTCGTGAACTCGATCGGCCGTCATCGTTGCAACTTGGTGTTCCGCGATCCCCTGGGTACGAGTGGTGTGCCGTGCAGGCGCCCGGAGGTTGCGGTCATAAAACCATGGAAACAGTTGGCGCCAGCTTAAGAATTTAATGCGAAAGCCGCGTGGAACTACGGGCATGCGCATCACCGGCGCAGTCGTCGTAACTACCGTAGAATTACGGGGAATGTTGCCGCCAGCCGCGAATTCCTGCCGTTTTGTGGGTCGTTTCGCGACGAATTCATCGGAGGTCGCCACGGTGTTGCTACGGATAGTCGGGCAAGAATACCCGTAGTCTTACTGAGTAAAAAATTAACCCTCGCACAGGGCAGCATCGTTAAACAAATTGTATGGGACATCAAGAAAACCGAATCAGCGATTCGCCTTTCTCGAGCTGGATCGAAAGCAGCGCGCTTCCCAACACCGATGTTGAAAACGCCCGCCTGTCCGCTGCACGAACGCGGGGGATGGAAGAAGCCGGCTCCGCGCTGGCTCGGCAACTCAACGGACCCATGACCGCCCTGCTGCTCTATATGGGCGAGATCAAGCAACACAGCCAACAGCTGTCACAGACCGCGCCCAACAGGGTTTACCTGCAGCAGGTGGTCGAGAACGCACTTCAGCAAACCGAGCGCGTTTGCGCGATGATCAAGCAATTGGCGGACAGTCACGAGCCGGCCGCTGAATCAGGCAGGCCTTTATGGGACAAGCGCGTCGCGGGCAAAGAAGGCGCCGGCATACCTGGCGTGATGTTGTCGTCGGGTGTTGACCAGAAACCTTTGACCAGACGTGAGCGCGAGGTTCTGAATCTGATCAGCGAAGGCTACTCCAATAAGCAAGGCGCCTTGCGGATGGGTATCAGCCCGCGGACTTTCGAAAGTCATCGCGCCGAGGCGATGCGCAAGCTCGGTGCGCGAAACACGGCGGATCTTGTCCGGTTGGCGCTGTTGCATTCCCCAGTCTAGGGTTCTGCTCTCGGCCGCGTCATGACGCGTGGCCCTGCTGCTCAGCGCAGCTCTTCTTGAAATAATTGGACGAGGGGCGCGGGCCGCGGCGCTTCGGCTTTCGGCGCGCTCGGGACGATCGTGATGATCCAGCTTTGCGGAATGCTTGACTTGCTCTCGAGCACTGATCGAACGTGGCCCGTCACTGTCGCCCCGCCGGACATGGCTGTCGCGGTTCGGCCGTTGAACTGCGCGATGCGGAAACGCCGGACTTCTTTCCGATCGGCCGTCTCAAACGTGAACATGCAGCCTTCCTCCTGTGATTCCGCAACTATCGCTGGCTAATATTATCCATCTATGAAAATGCGAAACCGTAGAAGTACCGCCCTGGCTTTGAGCGCGTGTTTGTCGTGCAATTGTTTCAAATGATGTTGCAAGGCGCCGTGATGCTTAGTCGGCCGAACCAGGAAACACCGCTTCCATCTTGGTCTTCAGCGTCGCCGCGTTGAACGGCTTGACGATGTAGTTGCTGACTCCGGCCTTTTTCGCGGCAATGACGTTTTCGGTCTTGGATTCCGCGGTGATCATGATGAAGGGCGTTTGCGAAAGTTCCGGACTGGCGCGGACTTCCCTGAGCAGGTCATATCCGGTCATCGGCTCCATGTTCCAGTCGGAAATCACCAGGCCGTATTTCTTGCCCTGCATCATGGCGAGCGCCGCCGAACCGTCGCTAGCCTCGTCGACGTTTTCAAATCCGATCTGCTTGAGCAGATTACGGATGATCCGGATCATGGTGTTGTAGTCATCTACCACCAGGATCGACATCGACAGATCAAAAGCCATGTTTGTTACTCCGCACGTTCACTTGCCGAACTCTAGCGAGGCATTCATAGCGTGCGAAGGACGTTCGACGCGTTTCGAATTTGCGCTCGTCAGCAGCGAGACAATTATCAGCGCTCATTGAACAGCGCGTTAATGCTGGGGCAAATCTCGCGAATTGCGCGAGCGACCCGTAGTCATACGGGAGTTGATGATGACGCAAACATCATTTGTCCAGCGCGACGCTCCATATGCATTGCCGGTTGCGAATGCGAACGTCCTCGCGATGACTCGCGCCGGTGGTTATGGGTCCCTGCGTTCGCAGCGAAGACTCCATCCACCGTCATTGCGAGCGCCAGCGAAGCAATCCATAGCAGCCACAAACAAGAAAGCTGGATTGCTTCGCTAGCGCTCGCAAAGACGGCGGATGGAGTCGTGGATACAACAGCCGCCTCATCATCACTCCCGTATAACTACGGGTCACTCGCGCAACTCGCGAGATTCGCGCCAGCATTAACGCGCTGTTCAATGAGCGCTGATAATTGTCTCGCTGCTGACGAGCGCAAGTTCGAAATGCGTCGAACCTCCTTCGCACGCTATGAATGCCTCGCTAGAGTTCGGCAAGTGAACGTGCGGAGTAACAGACATGGCCTTTGATTTGTCG
>JBJMWI010000047.1:0-8369 GCA_045810225.1 Burkholderiales bacterium | reverse complement strand
CGACCGGATGTTCTGACAATGCGCGATACCGGCTACTGCGATACCGGCAAAAAATGAAGCGCACTGCTTATTGGATTCGTGTTGCTGCCATTATACAGGCGGAGTTGCGCGTGCCGGCAATGGCAATTGCCGCATGGAAATTAAAAAAAAGCCCGCCGAAGCGGGCATTTTGCACGTTACCGAATTTTAATTCTGGCCCTGCGTAACCGTTTTCGGCTGTGTGCGCGGAAGCACCAGGATGATGATGGCGCCAAGCAACGCCACGGCAGCGAGCGTGTAGAACGCCGCTTCGCTGGCGCCACCCGTTGCTGTGCGAATGCGCCCGATCAAGTCGGGACCAAAGTGACCGCCGAGGTTCCCCACTGAGTTGATCCAGGCGATGCCTGCAGCGGCCGCAGTCCCGGAAAGGAACGCGGTCGGCAGTGACCAGAACGTTGCGACCCAGGAAAGAATGCCGACGGTCACGAGGCTTAGCGCAATGATGGAAGGCACCGCGCTGTGGCCCACCAGCGCCAGGCCGATGAGTCCGACGATGCCCACCAATAAACCGCCAGCCGCGTGCCAGCGGCGCTCTCCCGTGCGGTCAGAGTGCGCCCCCCAAACCACCATTGCGACCGCGGCAAGTCCCCATGGGATCATGCTGATCAGACCGACCAGCAGGAAATCCGTTTTGGAAATACCGAGTTCCTGAATGATGGTCGGCATCCAGAAATTAACGGCATAGAAACACACCACGCCGCAGAAATAAACTATCGCCAATGCCCACACCCGGTAGTCCTTGAAGGCGTCCAGAAAGTGATGTTTCTTCCCGAGTTCAAACTTCGAATCCTCTTCCTCCTTGATGCGCTGGACGACCATTTCCTGCTCCTGCGCGGTCAACCATTTAGCCTGCCTCGGGCCATTGGGGAGGAACACGAACACCATGAAACCCACCAATACCGACGGCAACCCTTCCAGCACGAATAGCCATTGCCACCCTCTCCAGCCGTAGGCACCGTCCATGAACTGCATGATTGCGCCGGAGATCGGCGAGCCAATGACATTGGAGATTGCGATCGCGGTCATGAATAGTGCAACCATCTTGGCACGGCGTGCGCCGGGGAACCAATAGGTCAGGTACAGGATGATGCCGGGGAAGAATCCCGCCTCTGCCACCCCCAGCAGGAAACGCAGGAAGTAGAACGAGAACTCCGCGTCGGTGCAATTGAACATTGTCGCGATGATCCCCCAGTGCATATGCGGGGTGAACACAAACGCCGACGAGATCAGGCCCCACGTAATCATGATTCGCGCAATCCAGATGCGCGCGCCCAGGCGTTCGAGCAATACGTTGCTCGGCACCTCGAAAATAAAATAGCCGATGAAGAAAATCCCGGCGCCAAATCCGTAAACGGTATCGCTGAACTTCAAGTCGGGCGCCATCTGCAGCTTGGCAAAACCGACATTGACCCGGTCGAGAAATGCGACGATGTAACACAGAAACAGGAAAGGGATCAGATGCCAGGCGACCTTGCCATAGGTCGATTTTTCGAATTCCGCGGTAAAAGTGGTAGCCAATTTATCTACTCCTCCGTGTTGTTATTTACACTCGCCTTCAAGGTGCAATTATTTTTCTTGTCGGCCCGGCCGGAGAGCACCTTGTCCTGCTCGTGCGGTGCCCGGTCCACCCGGCTTACTGCAGTGTAAACAAAACATGGCCAGACGGGTATGCCCGCGGGTTTTTAGCGCTTTGGCCGCTGTCCCGGCAAATATGTTCTGAATGCGGCTTACGGCGTTACAGCAGGCACATCACACCGCGCCGTATTTGCTCTCCCAGTCCCGTTGCGTGTGCAACACCTGCGACGCCAAACGCGAGCAGCAGGCAACCGGAAATGCGGCGCACCATCTGTCGCTGCAGCCAAGGCCGCGCGCGCGTGAGCAGCATGCCGGCCGCAAGCAGATTCGGCACCGTGCCTAAACCAAACACCGCCATGAGTCCGGCACCCCGGGCACCACTGCCGCTGACAAGAGCAATTGCCAGCACGCTGTATGTCAGTCCACAGGGCAACCAACCCCAGATCGACCCGGCGACAAGCGCGCGTGGCCAGCTATCCACCGGAAGAATGCCGCGCGTCAGACGGCTGATGGAGCGCCACGCGGGACGTCCAATGCTTTCAAAACGCGTGATCAGTGCCGGGCCACCGGCGAGATAGAGTCCCATCAGCGCAAGCAATACATTGGCGACGATGTACATCGCAATGCGGATCGACAGCACTTCGCTGAGCAAAATCATGCCGCCAATGGCGCCCGCGATCGCACCGGCGATCAGATAGCTTCCGACGCGACCTGCGTTATACGCCAGATGAAAGGACAATCTGGCGCCGCGCTGCCCGGCAAGCGCGCCGACAATGCCTCCGCACATCGCCGCACAGTGCCCGCCACCAAACAAGCCCGCTAGAAATACCGCCAAAAGGGTTGCCTCGGGCATGGCTACAGCACCTTGGAATATCCCGCCCAACGGCTGCCTTCGCGCAAATAGCGGTCAAAGACCATGCATGCGATGCGCACGAGCATCCTTCCTTTTGGCGTTACGACGATCCATTGCGGTTGGATTTCCACGAGCCCATCCTCTTCAAGAACTTTCAGGTCTTCTAGTTCTTTCGAAAAGTAGCTGGCGAAGCTAACCAGATAAGCCGTCTCGATCGATTCGATGCTCAGCCGAAATTGGCAAAGCAGGGCCTGTATGACGGCGCGGCGCAACAGGTCGTCCTTGCTCAGCACAACTCCAGTCCGCACCGGAAGGTGCGCTTCGTCCAGCGCGGCGTAATAGTCTGTCGTATCTCTGACATTCTGACTATAGCTCGGCCCGACGCGACTCACTGCGGACGTGCCGAATGCGAGCATGTCGCAATCCGGCCGCGTGGAATAGCCCTGAAAATTGCGATGCAGCCGGCCCTGGCGTTGCGCAACCGACAACTCGTCCCCAGGCTTGGCGAAGTGATCCATGCCGATATACACATATCCGGCTCCGGTCAGGCGTCCAATGGCCAGCGTCAAAATCTGCAGCTTGGTTTCCGCGGAAGGCAACCCGGATTCGGCGATGCGCCGCTGCGCCGGAAACTTGTCCGGCAAATGCGCGTAGCTATAGAGCGCGATCCGATCGGGATCGAGTGCGAGCACGCTGTCCAATGTCGCGTTGAAACTGTCGAGCGATTGTCTTGGAAGGCCATAGATAAGATCAAAACTGATGGAGCGAAATTCCGCGGCACGCGCCTCTAGCGTCACCCGGTGCACGGTCTCCTCCGATTGAATGCGATGCACGGCCTTCTGCACCGCTGGATCGAAATCCTGTACGCCGATTGACACGCGGTTAAACCCCAGATCCCCGAGAAACGCTATCGTGCCGGGCTGTATTTCCCGCGGATCAATCTCGATCGAATATTCGCAGTCCGCTGCGATGTCAAAGCTGCCGTCCAGCGCCTTGCACATGGCCTGAATGTCGTCCCGGGCAAGATAAGTCGGCGTACCGCCACCCCAATGAATCTGGGTCACGCGGCGGTTTTCATCCAGTAGCCCGGCGGTAAGGTTCACTTCGCGCTCCAGATACCTGACATATTGAACTGCCCTGCTGCGGTTGCGCGTGACCCGCTTGTTGCAGGCGCCATGGAAACAGCCAGTGCTGCAAAACGGCACGTGGATATAAAGCGAGAGCGGCGTGATGATGCCGCCAATGTTGCGGCTGGACAGCCAGTAGCGGTAGGTTGCTTCATTGAAGGCCTCAACGAAGCGATCCGCCGTGGGATAAGAGGTATATCCCGGCCCGGTGACATTGTATTTCCGCACCAACACTGGGTCGATCACGAGTTCGGAGGGGCCATAGGTCATGATCGTATGCTGCCAATTGCTCGAGATCGCCGTGGTTGCCGTACGGAACTATGCCCGCTGGGGTGGGCACGGCCTTGATCTGTATCAATGAATTGACTTTTGTGGTGCCGGTTCTCACCCGCAAGGCTCTACTTCTACTCTTTGGGCCGAACGTGCTCAAATCCAGCGACCTCTGTAACAATCCCGTCAAAAAATTCATTCGAATCGAATACCTGATTAGCGTACTTGCAGTAATGCAGAAGCACTGGTAGCTTTCGTCGCGGATCATATTCGCGTGGGACGTAAGCCTGTATGCGTTAAAACATGCCGGCTCTCATTCGAGCCTGGCATCCAGGTGTATGTCTTGGCACGATTATGGAGCCCTACAACAATGTGAACCCACTTGGCATCCGATCGGCAAAACACCGGCGCGCCTGGCAAGGACAGAGGGGGAGATGATGCCTACTACGATTACGCGACGATCCAGGAGCGAACCTTCGGCGACCGCGAATAATACCGTCGCTGCGCCCGCCGCCATCAAGCAAAACGCATCAACACAGGATCAGTCTGCGACGCGAATTACTTGTTCGACATGTAACATGCGGGAATTGTGCCTGACGAGCGGACTGTGTCCCGCCGATCTCGCGCGCGCGGAGACCATGGTTCATGCGCGCCGGCGTATCAAGCGCAACGAAGTCTTGTTCAATGGCGGCGAAACATTCAATTCGGTGTTTGCCATCCGCACGGGATTCTTCAAATCCAGCGTCATCGATAAGGAGGGTCGCGAGCAAGTCACCGGTTTCAACATGAGCGGCGAGCTGCTAGGCATGGAAGGCATAGGAACGGGCCAGTATGAAGCGACCGCGATCGCCTTGGAAGACAGCGAGGTTTGCATGATGCCGTTTGCGTTGATAGAGGAGATGTCGCATGAGTTGCGCCCTCTGCAACGCCATCTGCATACGATGCTGGCACGCGAAATCGTTCGTGACCACGGCGTCATGATGCTGTTGGGATCAATGCGCGCCGAGGAGCGTCTCGCAGTGTTCCTGCTCAATCTTTCGCAACGATTCACTGTGCGGGGGTACTCCCAGTCGGAGTTTTACTTGCGCATGACGCGGGAAGAAATCGGCAGCTATCTTGGGCTGAAACTTGAAACTGTGAGCAGGGTTTTTTCCAAATTCCAGGAATCCGGACTGGTCACCGTTCAGCAAAAACATATCCGGATTATTGATATTCCAGGCTTGCGCAAAATGGCAGGCCAGAACGGCTGACTCCAGAACCTGTTCATTGACGAATCGGAGAACTTAACGGGACTGGGAAGGACATTCGCTAGTTGCGGGGTGACTGTTTTCTCCGGAGCGCAGGGCTTGCACGCGCACGGAATGATCAATTGAATACCCCTTTCGGAGCCGACCAATGCATCATCGCTTCTTCCGCCCTGGTACAGCGTGCATGAGTGCCTTAATCGCCATGTTGTTGGCGCTTTCGACCGGACTGCTCGCCGAGAATGAAACTAACAGCCCCCTTCAACCTCCTGACCTGAGTCACGGGCGCGCGCTCTATCAATCGGCTTGCGACACATGTCATTCTCAAAACATACACTGGCGCGACAAGAAGCGCGCCACCTCGTGGGCTACGCTGATCAACGAAGTAACCCGCTGGCAGCGCAATGCCGGCCAGCGCTGGGAACAGGCTGATATCAACGACGTGGCGGCATACCTTAACGATCGCTTCTATCACCTGCCCTGTCCCAACAACGGGTGCGTGGAGAAGGAAGCGTCAAAGCCGCCTCGGTCCGGCAACTAGCAGACGTCTTGACGGCTTGGCGCGGTAAAGCGGCGTTCGACGCCGTTTCCGCGGTCACACCGATGTTTCCTTCCATCGCTAGCCAAAAAGCAAGCACGCCGGCTGCCGTCTGCGCCAACGAAGGCAAGCACGCCCGGGCCGGCGCATTCTCGTGAGCGTTCAATTCCCCCGGTACCGGGGAATACTGATGCTCGCGCAGGAACAGACGGATATGCACGGGACGGCGCTCGCCTAAGTGAACGTTTTCATCCTTTTCATTGTCCCGGTAACAAATGCCGGAAACGGTAGCGTCAGCAAAGCCGGCCGTATAGCAGAGCCATTAAATGTCTAAACCGGGCGGCCCAACACGAGGCGTAAACCTGGTCTCGAATTCATGCACAGCGCATTGCATGGCGCTTCAGGCGATTGAAAGGAGCAAGACATGCTTACACCAGAGGAATTGGCGCAGTTGCGGTCGATGATCGATGAGCGCCACATGGCACTAGAGGCAGAATTGCACAGCGACGCCGCCCGCGCGCGCGCCGAGACGTATGGCGAGCTAGCAGGCCCGGTCGCCGACCCGGGCGATAGCGCAAGTGCAACCCTGATATCGGATATCAGCAATGCCGAACTAAGGCGTGATCTGCAGGAACTGCGTGCGCTGGAAGCGGCGCGGGACCGGATCGAGGACGGAACTTACGGCTTCTGCGTGGATTGCGGTCAGGACATTGGATTCAAGAGACTGCTTGCGCAACCGACGGCACTGCGTTGCCTGCCACATCAGCAGGCGTATGAGAAGACCCATGCGCAGTCCCCCAGGCCGACTCTCTAGCCGCGGCAACCAAGATTCTTATCCGCGCTCGCGCTGGAAGCGCTGAGTGCCATGGTTACGTCATCAGCACGGCAGCTCCTGTCAACCGACCTTTTCGTAGCGCATCCAGGGCACGATTCGCATCCTCCAGCGTGTACTTGACCGCAACGGTTTGAACGGCAAGCCTCGGCGCAAGCGCCATAAATGCCTCGCCATCGGCCCGCGTTAGATTGGCGACAGATGCAATGCGCCTTTCACCCCACAGCAGCGTATACGGAAACGATGGGATATCGCTCATGTGAATTCCGGCGCATACCACAATGCCGCCTTTTACAATTGCGCTCAGCGCCTGCGGAATCAGGCTGCCGACCGGAGCGAAAATAATCGCCGCATCGAGCAGGTTAGGTGCTGGCTCAGTACTGGATCCAGCCCACGCCGCTCCGAGTTGCAAGGCAAAGTTTTGCGCAGTTACATCTCCGGACCGCGTAAACGCATAGACTTCGCGCCCCTCGATCCGTGCCACCTGCGTGATGAGGTGTGCAGCCGCACCGAATCCGTAAATGCCCAGGCGCCGTGCATCGCCGGCGGCGCGCAGGGCGCGGTAGCCGATCAGTCCGGCACACAGCAGCGGAGCGGCCTCTTCGTCGGAATAATTCGAGGGCAGTCTAAGACAAAAACGCGCGTCCGCTACGACATACTCTGCGTAGCCGCCGTCTACGGTATAGCCGGTGAAGCGAGCGCGTTCGCAAAGGTTTTCGCGACCACTCAAGCAATAGCTGCACTGTCCACAGGTCCAGCCAAGCCATGGAACGCCCACACGGTCTCCAACCTTCAGCGTTTCGACTCCGGATCCGAGCGCTTGAACGGTTCCAACGACTTCATGTCCGGGAATGACATTGGGCTTGGTGTCCGGCAATTCGCCATCGACAATATGCAGGTCGGTTCTGCATACGCCGCAGGCGGCCACTTTCAGAGATACCTGCCCTGGACCTGCGATCGGTCCATCGATCTCGCGCAAGACCAGCGAGCGGCTGATCGCGTCCAGTTGCATCGCCCGCATCTTTGACTGCATCGCGATCAGCTCCACAAACCCGGGATCGCCCTCGATGCCCCGCATGCCAAGACGAACACGCGTGACCGTTCGCGTATTCCGGCGAATTCAGCGTAGTGCAAAGACGATTAGCGGACGACCAGAACGGGAACCTTGCCGTGGGTTAGAACCTTGTGCGTTTCACTACCTAATACCAGCCCCTTGATTCCTCTGCGACCGTGCGAGGCCATCACAATGAGGTCACAGCGCGCCTTCTTCGCAGTTTGTAAAATTGCTTCGTAAGGATGCAAGGCTGACGATGATTTTTTTGTACACGCGATTCCGGCCTTTGCGGCTGCGGCCTGCACTTTGTTCAAGATGCGATCGGCGCGCTTTTGCTGATTTTTCTTCCAATCTTCCGGCGTGAACGAGTCAATGACAACTGCGTAATCAGGGTACGGCATAATCGGGTACTCTTCCATGGCGTGAAAGACAGTCAGTCTCGCGCCTAGTTCCCGTGCCAAAGCGATAGCGGCATTCACTGCCTTGTCCGATAGCCTTGATCCGTCGGTGGACGCAAGGATGTGCTTGTACATTTTCCCCACGCTGCCTGACTGGTTCACATAAAAAGAAGTCGCATTTTTTTTGGAGCATGCCCAAACCAGCGCTTGAATGACCCCGGAAAGCGTCTAAGCTGCATCTTTTCGCACGTTCGTGACGGAAATTTCGTCGAGCCGGTGTGCGGCCGCTGTGAAAGCATCGCGAATTTCCCCCAGCCAGCAGCGCCCGGCTGCTGAAAGACAGTCGCAGTCGTTGCCCCCTGCCGACAACTTGAATGCCCATGCCCTGATCTCGTCCGTGCTCCTGGCAGTCAGCCCCGCATAGCGGTCAGGCAGAACC
>JBJMWI010000046.1:0-26475 GCA_045810225.1 Burkholderiales bacterium | reverse complement strand
GCAGGAAATCTCGTTTCTCGCCGTTTGGGAAACTGACGCTCACGCTTTCGCCGGCCACAGCGTCGACAATGCCGCGGCCGTACTTTGGCACGTTGACGCGCTCGCCAGGTTTCAGGTCAGATCGCATCGGAGACTGCGATGGCGCCGGTTCGCGCTTTGGCACAATCACGGGCCGCACGCAGTTGTCGCAGACGCCACAGCGGTCCCATTCGGCCGCCTCGCCAAAATACTCCAAAAGCATTTTCCATCGGCACAGCGCACTCTGCGCATAGAACGTCATTCGTTCCAGTTTTCGGCGGTCGTTTTCGCCTCGTTCACGGTAGGCTTCAGCAACTTGGCTAAGTTGTTGCATGCCCACATCCGGCCTGCCAAGCACTCCTGCTTCTTCCAGCATGCGTAGCACGACGCGCGCCTTGTTTTTTGGCACCGGTAGCTCGAGATCAAGCAGATCTTTGAGTTTGGCTCGTGGCTGATCTTTGGCCGCGCGCTGAACTGCCTCGTAAACCATTCGCACATCGTCGGCAGTCGGATAGCGACCGGCCAGGAAGAACAGCTGAACACGACGGTCCTTATGGTCGTAGAGCAGCGTACAGCGCGCATCGCCGCCATCGCGGCCGGCGCGGCCCGATTCCTGGTAATAAGCTTCCAGCGTTGCCGGCACCTGGAAATGAATCACGAAGCGAATGTCTGATTTATCGATGCCCATGCCGAATGCATTGGTAGCGACCATGATTGCCGCCTTACCCTTGATAAAGCTTTCCTGGGATTGCGTGCGTTCGCGGGCGGACAGACGTCCGTGGTAGAGCAGCGCTTCGTGTCCGGCCTCACGCAGCCAACCATGAACCTGCCTGGCAGTTTTTACGGTTGCGGCATATACGATGCCGGCCCCCGCCATCGCGCGCACCTCTTGCAGCAGGGTCTCGCGCTTTTCATTCTCGTTGCTGACTTGACGCACGGCGTAATGCAAATTCGGCCGGTATACCCCGGTGTTGATGACGCGCATGTCCGGCCGACCCAAACGCTGCTTGATATCGTCAATGACGGCAGGCGTGGCGGTCGCCGTGAGCGCGAGTAGCGGCGGATCGCCCAGTTCCCGAGCTGCAGCAGCGATCTCGAGAAATGCCGGACGGAAATCATGGCCCCACTGTGAAATGCAATGCGCCTCATCTACGACGATGAGGTCGATTGGGCCGCGCTTCATCAATGTCACGAAATCCGGATCGGCAACGCGCTCCGGCGTGGCGAATACCAGTTCCGTTTCCTGTGCCGCGATTTGTTGCAATACGCCTTGTTCTTCACGTTGAGTCAGCGAACTGTTCACGGCCGCGGTATCGACCCCGTGCTCACGCAGTTTATCGGCCTGGTCTTTCATCAGCGCAATAAGCGGTGAAACAATGATGGTCGTGCCCGGCAGATGCAGGGCGGGAATCTGGTAGCACAACGACTTGCCGGCTCCGGTAGGCATGATCGCGAGCGTGTCATTGCCGGCGATGACGCTGTCAATGACTTCACGCTGTCCGGAGCGCAAATCGTCGAGGCCAAAAGTGCTTCGAAGAATGCGCTTGATCTCCCTGCCAGGTCTGCGCTGCATGGGTTTCAAGCCGACGCAAACGCTGTACCAGCCCAAATCGCTGCTTCACTGAGCATTTCAGGAACGATTCCGCCGTGGTACCGCTCTATCGAAGTAACGGATCCATTCGCGGTCCGTCGCCGAATGAACGCACGGAGCGGGCTCATGATACATAGCAGCGCGCACTGCCAACGGAGCGCAGAATGAGGCTGGAGGGCGATCGGGTGCGCATGCACACCGCCGCAGCTGTACTGCGGCGAGTTGACGATGAAACAGTGGATCGGCTTAAGCACTATGCCGATGCTGGCACAGAAACCATTTCGCTTCGTCTGCAAGAGCTGGAGCGGGAATGGGACATTGACCGGATCATTGAAGCAGAAGCTGCGACCACGGGATTGCTCGGATTGGCGCTCGGTGTGCTCTGGCGGCGCGGTTTGCTCGCGATTCCGGCGTGGGTGGGTGGCGCGCTAATGCTACATGCGCTCATCGGATGGCATCCATTGCATCCGGTATTGCGCCGCCAGCGCGCGCGGACTTCACGTGAGATTGCCCGAGAGCGCTATGCGCTCAAAGCATTGCGCGGCGATTTCACCGACATGGAGCAACCGACTGACTTCGGCGCGGCCAGGCCGGCTGCCACATCCACGGAACCCGCGCCGTTTTGACAGACAAGGCTTGATGATGACTCCATTACGGCTTGCGCCTTCCAGCATGCGCGTCGAACACCATACCGATCCGATTATCAATGAGCGTATACGCGCCCGCACCGATGAGGAACTGGCCCGCCTGGAAGCGTCCGAGTCGGCGGAATTCGCCTTGCGTCTAGATCAACTGAATCGCGAATGGGACATCGAGCGCATGCTGCAAGTGAATGCTTCCGCGCTGGTGCTGCTCGGGGTCGCGCTTGGCGTCACCGTCGACCGACGATTCCTGGTCCTGCCGGCCGCTGTCCTGGCATTTTTTGCACAGCATGCGCTGCAGGGTTGGTGTCCGCCGGTTCCGCTATTGCGCCGTCTCGGCATGCGCACGGCGCGCGAGATCGAGCGCGAACGCTATGCCATCAAGGCGCTCCGCGGCGACTTCGACCGTTTGCCGCCGGCACGGGCTGATCGCGATAGACGGGTTCGCGCAGTGCTTGCTGCAATCGATAACTAACTATAGAACTGAAAAATTAAAGCAGCGAGACGCTGCTGCACTGTCGCCCCGCTGCTGACCTCATCAGGCTCAGCGATTCCGGCTTCCGCCGCCGCCCATCGTGCCGCCGCCCTGGGATCCACCTTCCCTGCTGCTGCCGCCTGTCATACCCGAGCCGCTGCCGCCCGTCATGCCTGAGCCGCTGCCGCCGCCACTCATGCCGGATGAACTGCCCGACTGATTGGATGTTCCCATGCGTTCACCGGTCCGGTCATGCTCTTGCCCGTGATGAACTTCGCCGCGCCAGCCGCCGGTTTCGCGGCCCCGCTGCTCGATGAACTCCTTGAAGTCCTCGACCGTCTTATCGACTTTACGCGACAGCACGCCTACTGCATCGCCAGCCTTTTCCACTGCGGTTTCGGGCTGGTACTCCATGGCAAACATAACACGCGTGCGATCAGCACCGATCGGCTCGAAGCGAACCTGGCCGGCATTCGGTGTTCCCGAAACGCTGCGCCACGCGATGACGCGGTCTGGCACCTGCTCGGTGATTTCAGCATCCCATTCCTTTTGCTTTCCCGCCACGGAAACACGCCAGTGCAAATGCGTATTATCCGTTTGCACCACTTCTTCCACGCCATCCATGAAACGCGGAAATTCTTCAAATTGCGTCCATTGGTCATAAGCTGCACGCACCGGCACACTAATCTCAAACTCCTTCTGAATTCGTTCCATTTGCAACTTCCTCCGTGAAATTAAAAGACAATGGGGCCGGTGAACCGGCCCCGCTGCTTTGTATTGAACTGGGTTATTTGTTTTGCTGCTGTGACGACGTACTGGAAGCGTTCTGGCCGTTCGAGGCTGCCTGCCGCGTGGCTCCCGTCGACAATGCTTGCGCAAGCGCCACAGATTG
The DNA here is from genome assembly GCA_045810225.1 of Burkholderiales bacterium. GTDB lineage: Bacteria > Pseudomonadota > Gammaproteobacteria > Burkholderiales > JACQAP01 > JACQAP01. The sequence goes on along the minus strand of JBJMWI010000046.1, from coordinate 22,858 downwards.
GGTCTGCACTTCCTTCAAGGCGTTCTTCGTCTCATTAGCGTTCTGTTCGGCTCGCTTCACCACATCGGTCTGCGCGATTCCTTGTACCGAACGAGTGGTGAGGTCGTTGCGCAAAGCAGTGCGCACGTCCTCAAAATTGCCCATTAGTTTGGCCATCGCTGATTGCGCACGTTCGTAGGCATCTTCCGCGGTCCTGAAACTGTTGCGTACTTGTTTGCGATCCTGCTCGCTGCTGGCGCGCAACTCAGTGTCCTGAATATCGTTGGATTGCTTTACCCAATCGGTAAGGTACGTGTCACTTTGCTTTTTAAGAAATGCGCCATCCGCAGCGACGACTGCCGTCTGCTTTTTCAAATTGTCCACGTCGGACGAGAAATGATCGTACGCCTGCTGTAGCTGTGCTCCATCCGCGGACATCAGGTTATTCATTGATACCATGGTTGCATCGATCTGGTTCTGCGTCGCCCAGACATCACCACTGACATTGCGGGCTTTTTCCTCGGTCGCCTGCTTACGATCAGTTTGATTTGGATTGAGCATAGAGCAGGCCCCAACACTCAGGGCTGCTATGACAATAAAAGGAATAACAAATCGATTACCCTGGTTCATGGCTGTGCTCCTTTGCGGTTATAGGGCCCGGCTGCAATGCTTCACACAAAACCGGGAAGTTCTGCGTCTTCGATATTCGCAAAGAGCGTGCCGTGGGCAAACCGGCTCAGGACGCGACATCGTGCGCTGCTGAGGCAAAATATGCCGGAAGGTTTACAAAAAGACTGTAAACATTACGAACCGCGATGAAGCGTGACGCGATGTCCAAGCACAAGCGGACATTTGCTTCGGTGCGAGGTCTAAAGCACATGAGCATGAGCCAGTTGGCATACAGCACACCTGCAGAGCCGAAGCCGCCGATAGAGCCCATGCTGGCCAAGTTGGCTGATGTGCTGCCGGCCGGCGAGAAGTATTTGTATGAACCCAAGTGGGATGGCTTCCGCGCCATCGTGTTTCGTGATGCTGAAAGCGTATTCATCCAAAGCCGGGATTTACGCCCGCTCGATCGTTACTTTCCCGAGTTGCACAACGCTTTGCTCGAAAGGCTGCCGCAGGATTGCATCATCGACGGCGAGATTGTCATTGCCACCGCGCACGGACTCGATTTCGACGCCTTACAGCTGCGTCTGCATCCAGCTGCATCACGTGTGGCGAAACTCGCGAAGCAAACACCTTCCTCATTCGTGGCGTTCGATGCACTCTCCATCGCCGGCAAAAATCTGATGCCAAAGCCGCAATCAGAACGGCGGTCAGCCCTCGAGCGATTGCTTGCGCTGATACGGCCTCCCGTATATTTGACTCCGATGACTCAGGATCGCAACGTGGCACTCGAATGGCTTTCCCGTTTTGAAGGCGCGGGCCTGGACGGTGTGGTGGCGAAGTCGGCGAACTTGCCGTATCAACCGGGCGAGCGCGCCATGATCAAGGTGAAGCATGTGCGCACTGCTGATTGTGTGGTCGCTGGTTACCGGACTTACAAAACCGGAAATGATGCGGTCGGCTCGCTGCTGCTGGGCCTTTATGATGATCAGAACAATTTACATCATGTCGGAGTGACCTCTTCGTTCACCATGGCCACGCGCAAGCAACTCATGAAGGAACTTGCGCCCTGGCGTGCGCATGCAATGGCGAACCATCCGTGGCGCGACTGGGCACAGGCGACGGAAGGATCCACGCGCATGCCCGGCGCGCAAAGCCGCTGGAGCGCGGGCAAGGATCTCTCGTGGGAACCGTTACGTCCGGAACTCGTGTGCGAAGTAAAGTACGACCATTTGCAGGGAGACCGCTTCCGGCATGCGGCAACTTTCCTGCGTTGGCGGCCCGATAAACCGCCAACAGATTGCCGTTACGACCAACTGTCGGTTACGCGCCCTTACGAACTGGCGAAGGTGTTCGGGGCGACGCAGCAGACCGGCTGACGCGCCGACGCGACGGTTGCGCGCGTATCGGTTCTCCGGGGCGTTTTTGATATTGTGGCGGCCACGGCGCATCGCCTTCGCCATCACGCTCCTGACGCGCTGAAAGTTCCAGAAGGCCGGCGAGGGATCCATGATGCCGATCGATGTCTTCATGCGGATCGCCAAGCTTGCGAAAGCGCGTAAGCATCGTGGTCAAGGTGAAATCGGCCGGTGTAACATCGTTGAGCTCTTCCCAGTCCAGCGGGGCCGACACTCGGGCTTCTGCAGTGGGTCGTATCGAATATGCCGCAGCAATGGTCCGGTCTTTGGCATTCTGGTTATAGTCGATGAATACGCCCTTGCGTTCTTCCTTCCACCATTTCGTGGTGGCAATGCCGGGGGAGAGCCGCTCCACTTCCCGGCCAAGCGCCAAAGCTGCGCGCCGCACCTCGTCATGCGTCCATCGGGGTTCGATACGCACATAGATATGGAGCCCGCGCTTGCCGGATGTTTTAGGCCAACCGACCAAGCCGAACGCCTGCAATACTCGCCGGCACACGTGCGCAATTTCGCGCACCTGCGGCCATTCGATGCCGGGGACTGGGTCCAGGTCGATGCGCAATTCATCGGGGTGTTCAAGGTCGTTCGCGCGCACCGGATGCGGATGCAATTCGAGGCAGCCCAGATTGGCCATCCATACCAGCGCGGCACTATCGCGCGGCACGATCTCCTCCGCGCTGCGCCCCGATGGAAATTTTATTTCCACGACCTCGATCCAATCGGGCCGGGATGCCGGCGCACGCTTCTGATAGAAAAATTCCGCGTCCACTCCATTCGGGTAGCGCACCATCATATTTGGGCGGCCACCCGCGCCGCGCAATGCGCCGGAGGACACTTCGAGGTAATAGCGCACGACATCAAGCTTGGTGTTACCCGTTTTCGGGAACAGGACTTTTTGCGGATTTGAGACTGGAACCTCGCGGCCCTCAATGCGTATGACCTCGTGCGTTGACTTCGCCATAGTCGTAATCCGGTGCCTGTGAAAGCTCGACCGTGGAGTATCCGCAAGTATTATTCCGGGGGACTCGTTCAGAACCCGGTCCATCTGGCACAGAAACCAGAGTCATGAGTGGAAACGATTGCAGCGCACCAGCAAAAATTACAGCGCTGGCCGCACCTCGGCGACAGCCACGTCGCCTAACGGCAGGCCAGTGTCCGCAGCGTTTCGTTCAGGGTGCCCGCTTCAACTTCTTCCCAATCGTGCGGCGCTTCATCGGCATAGATCACCTTCCCGAGGCCCATGTGTTCAGCATGAAGTAAAAGCGTCAGCACGCGATACCTGGTTTGCTTGCAGTCGAACTCAGCTTGGTGCTTCTGCGAAAAATATCCGACCTCCACCATGCGCTGGAAGTCTTTGTAGTCGAACAGCAACCACATGGTTGCCGTATCGGCCTGCCTGATGATAGAAGCCGGATCTGCGTATGACGTGCCATTGCTGGTTTCGGCGATATTGTTCCAGGCAGCCCAGGCCGGACTACTGAACAACAACAGCGCAATAGTGAGTTTTTTCATTGCTTGAAGTGTACCGGCTCGCGAGTTCGCCGCTGTTTCGCTGCCGCGGCGAACCTTTGCGGAGCGCGGTTGCTCAATATGGAAATGAGCCATTTCCATTATTGGTACCCGTTGATAGGCATGTTGTTTTTGCTGGTCGTGCTATCCAGTGGAATCATCAAACGCGCGCCAGTCAGTATTGCAATGATTTATCTTGCGATCGGCTGGTGTTTCGGCCGTTCCGGCTGGCTCGTGCTCGATCCGGTGCAACAAGGCAGGCTGTTGGAGACACTCGCGGAAATTGCGGTGATTGTGTCCTTGTTTTCTGCCGGCCTCAAGCTGCGCGTGCGCTTTCGCTCGCCGATCTGGCGGCTGCCGATCACGCTCGCCACAGTCTCCATGGCAATTTCGGTGGGTCTGGTGGTTGCCTATGGCGCAACGGTGCTCGCACTGCCGATTGGATTGGCGCTCTTGCTTGCGGCGATCCTGGCACCAACCGACCCGGTGTTGGCTGCCGACGTCCAGGTATCCGACCCTGGCGATACCGACGCGCTGCGCTTTGCCTTGACCGGTGAGGCGGGCTTCAATGATGGCACTGCTTTTCCGTTTGTCATCATCGGGCTAGGGTTGATCGGATTGCACGAGTTCCATCCTGGCCAGTGGGGTTGGTGGACCTTCGACGTGCTATTGCCAGTAGCCGGTGGACTATTGCTGGGTGCGCTGCTCGGACGGGCGATCGGAAAGCTGGTGGTACATCTGCGCAGGCGCCATCTTGAAGCAGTTGGTTACGATGATTTTCTGGCGCTCGGACTCATTGCCATCTCGTATGGGCTCGCGATCGCCTTGCACGCGAATGGATTCGTGGCCGTGTTTGCAACCGGGCTTGCGCTACGTACTGTGGAGCGAGAACTCACCGGGAAAGAACAGCCTTCGGACATGAGCCAGGTGGTCGGCACGGACGAAGAGATCGCAAGCGACGATGAACATGCGCCCGCATATCTGGCCGCTGCGGTGTTGAGCTTCAATGAGCAATTGGAGCGCCTCGGCCAGCTCACTTTGGTGGTCGTGACCGGCGCATTGCTAAGCAAAACCGGAATTTCGCTGCCCGCCATCACATTGGCCGCATTTCTGTTCCTCATCGTGCGTCCGTTGTCGGTAGGCCCGTTTGCACTGATCGCCGGCATGACCTTGCGCCAGGCAACGATGGTTTCGTGGTTTGGCATCCGCGGCATCAGTTCGCTCTACTATCTGTTCCATGTGATCAACCATGGACTTCCGCCGCAGGACGCCGGGTTGCTAATGCACGTTGTCTTGTGTGTCATCGCGGCTTCGGTCGTCCTGCATGGAATTTCCGTTACCCCCCTGATGCGCCGCTATGCGCATGATGAAGCGTCAACAAAGGACCCTGGTACTAAAGTGATCCAAAAGCCGTCTCTGTGAAGCGGACTGGTTCAAGTCGGGAACGTTGCCCGCAGAGGTGTGCCAAACGGGTCAGGGAGAACAGTAATGCCCGCATCTCGGTACCCCGGGGCGGACGCTCAAATATCTTGTGGAGACACCATGACAGGCAACAGCACATTGGATCCGGATAATTTTCCGGTGAATAAATCAACCCGAAATCCCAAAGGACATGACACGCGCTCGCTCGGACCGAGCGACAGTTCGGATAGCGGATCGGACATGGCTGGTCCGGGACTTATCGACGATGACGCGATCAATCTTGATCGCGGTACCAATGAGGACACTGAAGCCGGCAAAGGTAATGTCGCCGATGCAGGCGCCAGCATTGGAGATGTGCGGATGGATGACAACAGCGACACTTACGGAACGGGAGAGCACCTGACGGCGGGAAAAGACCCCGCAATCAATGTCGCGGGGGACATTGATACCGACCGTATAGTCGGAGCGCAAGAAGCCGGACTTGGTGGCGGGCTGGACCAGGCGGAGGAAGCGCAGTTAGGCATCACCGACGAAGAACTGGAAGCAAGGGGTGCGCGCGGTAAAGGCCGGCAGCGCGAGCGCTAGCAAGCCGGTGCGCAATTCGTTACCTGGCATTCGTGCTTTTGCGAATGCCAGGTAACGAGATGTTTCAGCGGCATGCACGCAGAACTGACGAGCCCGGCCGATGTCAATTGCGCCAGCCACAGAAACGGAGAGCGCCATTGATGGCAGGAATCTGATTTCACCAGGGGATAGCAAGACGTCCATGTACGGAGGAGTGCAATGAACGCATCGTTAACAGAAAAAGATTTTGAAGTCATCAGGGGCGCGACCAATATAGCCAACGCCATTCGCGATCAGCTCGTGAATCGCGGTCGCCGTCAGGAAGAGATCGCGCTGGAGTGGCTTCCCGATCCGCGCTTCGTGTCCATCCCGGAAACGCCGCGACTCAAGGCGGAAGTCGCTGAAACGGGATCGGTCCAGCAGATGTTTTCACGAGAAGAGCTGGAGGTTTCGAGCCAGCAACTGGACCGTGATTCCGTTGTTGCGAAAATAGGTCTTGTCGTCGAAACTTTACAAGCGGGCCTGCCCTGACTGTCGCATCATCACGACGTTGCGCAATACCAGGCAGCGCTATCGCGCCACGTTGGCACTCCAGGTAGCAACGGCATACCATGCCATGGTCGCGTGGCGGTCGCGCAATCCGCCGCTCGGAATTGCCGGTGGGTTTGCACGCAGTTCGTGATGCTCGCGAAGAATCTGGCCGACCGACACAGGCACCGCTGCGGGCTGTTATGGCGCGCCCACAGAGGCTGGCCGCGACCGGCGGTATTCTTCACTGACCCGATAGCGGACAACGTTATTGAAAAATTCGGCCTCCTTACACAGCAGCCGATGGTGGGTGCCGACGTATGTGGGCCGTGTGGTATTGCTTGCCGCCGTGTATTTCGCTGTCGCCAAAGCAGCGCTGCTGTTGGCAATTCCGCCGGGTTATGCAACCGCCGTGTGGCCGCCCTCCGGCATCGCGCTCGCCGGCTTGTTGCTTGCCGGTGGACGCCTCTGGCCCGGCGTTTGGTTCGGGGCGGCCTTGACCAACTTTACCATTCAGGGTTCGCCTTTACTCGCAGTCCTGATCGGCACGGGCAACACGCTGGAAGCGGTGGCAGCAGCAGCGCTTGTGCACCGATACATCAGCCCTCGCGGCGAATTGGAGAGCGGCGAAGCAGTTGTCATGTTTGTTGCCATGAGCGCGCTCAGCGCGCTGATCGCGGCGACCATCGGCACGGTATCGCTAACACTGGCCGGGGCGCTCAACCGGGCAGATCTCAGCTCCAATGCCTGGACCTGGTTTGAGGGCGATTTCACCGGCATGCTGATCGTTGCGCCGCTGGTTTTGAATTGGTGCATGCGGCCGTTGCCCTCCTGGAACACCGACAAGGCGTTGGAGGCGGCCGCGCTCGCGCTGTCCACGGTCCTGGTGACCGTATTCATTTTTAGAAACCTGGTATCAGCCGGCGTGCTTCCACTCGTGTTCATAACGCTGCCGTTTGTGCTGTGGGCAGCGATAAGATTCGAGCAGCGCGTCGTCACCGCGGCGATTGCAGCGATGAGCGCCATTTCGGTCTGGTATACCCTGCAGGCCGAAAGCCGGTACGGCCCGGACTCCGAGGAACTCACGAGTTTTTTTCTGCTCTCGTACACCAGCACATTGATGATGACTGGCCTGGTAATGAACGCCATCATCGGGCAGCGCGAGCGTGCGGAGTTGGCGGTTCGGCAACGTGTGCACGAACTGCAGGAAAGCGGACGGCATATCAATGAGTTCCTCGCCATGCTGTCCCATGAGCTTAGGAATCCGCTCGCACCAATGGTCAATGCGCTGGCGCTGATGCGCAAGCTTCCGCCGAACCGGCATCCACAGTTGCTCGGTATCATCGAGCGCCAGGTCGCCCATCTTTCGCATATCGTGGATGATCTGCTCGATGTGAGCCGCATTACCCGCGGCAAGATACTGCTGCAGAAGGCCGTCGTCGATCTTAATGACATCGTTTCGCGTGCCCTCGACGCTTCACGTGCGCTTATTGAGGCACACGGCCACGCGCTGGAATCGCAATTCTTCGGTGAACCGCTGTTTGTAAATGTCGATGCGACCCGCATTTCGCAGGTTGTACTGAACCTGATCAATAACGCAGTCAAGTACACGCCTGCCGGTGGAAGAATCGCGATTTCAGTCAGTCGCGAATCTGGCCGCGCCGTCTTCAAGGTGCGGGATTCCGGTATTGGCATAGGGGCTGAATTGCTGCCGAAAGTGTTCGATCTCTTCATGCAGGGAGACCGCGCGCTGGACCGCAGTGAAGGCGGATTGGGAATCGGCCTCACCATTGCACGGCGCATTATCGAAATGCATGGCGGCTCCATCGATGCGTCGAGTAGCGGGCCCGGTCAAGGCAGCGAATTTGCGGTTCGGATTCCGCTCGCGCCAGCGCCTGCGCCGGCGGCCAACGTAGCCCTTCCCGACAACGGCGCAGTGCCGCGGGTCGAGCACCGGCGACTGCTCATTGTCGATGATCACCGGGAAAACGCCGATACGCTGGCAACGTTGCTGGCTTCTCTGGGTCACCAGGTCGCCACCGCTTACGATGGTCGCAAAGCGATCGAACTGGCGCAACAAATCCATCCCGATGCCGTGCTGCTCGATATCGGATTGCCCGGCATGAATGGCTACGAAGTCGCGCGCGCACTTAGAAGCGCGCCACAAGGCGCCCATACGGTTCTGATTGCGGTATCTGGTTATGGACAGGATGAAGACCGCCGGCGTAGCCGGGAGGCGGGGTTCGATTATCATTTGGTGAAGCCCGTTGACCCCGCACGGCTTGGCGACATCATTAACTCACTTGGCGCGGAAGAGACGCCCGGAACCAATTGATGCCGCTGCTACCGCCATAACAGTACTGTCCCGCCCTCAAGTTCAACCGTCAAAATCGAAAGGAGTCACAGATGAAACTGAATCGCCGTGCGTTTCGTGTTCGCGCTGGCATGAGCAAAGGCCTGCAAACCGAGGTGCCGCTACCGACTCGCCTGGTATCCAACGAAGAGTTTCCGCCGTTACCGCAAACCCCCGCTCAGCACGAAGTGGAGCAACGCATTTTATTCGCGGCGGGACGTCTTGCTCCGCGCCTGGGACTCAGCCGACGGGAATTCCTGCGTACGAGCGGCGGGATGGCCACCGCATTCCTGGCAATGAATTCAGTTTTCGGGCGCTTTTTCGAAGTCTCGGAAGCCGAAGCGGCCGAGCCGGCCGCGAGAGTTGCACGGGCCGGCAATGCACCGTTCATTTTCGACGTGCAATTGCATTATGTCGGCGCCAGCTACGACCCCACCGATGCGGAAGCCGCGCGCAAGGGCGCAGTCAGCAAAGGCGGGCTGCGCAATCTGCGCAGCGGCTCCAAAAAAATGAATCCGGCGCTGGCATCCGACAGCGGCTCCATGGCTGATTTGTCCTGGCAGAATTTCATCAAGGAAGTATTCTTCGACAGCGAGACATCCATCGGGCTGATCTCCACGCCTCCGGGGCCCTATCCGCAGGAAGCCGTGGTCCCGCCCAGAGAAATGACGCACATACGCGACGAGATCAACCGTGTGACGCAATCACGTCGCATGCTTGCTCACGGGCTGGTCACGCCGCAGCTTGGCCGGGCCGATCTGGATTTCATGCAGATGCAGGCGGAGACATTGAAAGTCGATGCCTGGAAGGCTTATACGGGTTCCTGTCCCAAGGGATTCGAACACGGCTGGTTCCTCGATGACGAAAAAATTGCGTATCCGATGCTCGAACAAGCTCGCAGTCTGGGCATCAAGCGCCTGTGCGTCCACAAGGGGCTGCCGCTCGGCACTGTGGCTGACTACAACCATCCGCGCGACCTCATCAAGGCGGCCAAGGATTTCCCCGATATCGATTTTCTTTGTTACCACTCCGGTTTGCTGGGGCCGACGGCACCGAAAGCATCGGGCGAAGTGCCGTGGACGACCGAGTTCTGCGAGATGAAGAAGAAGCAGCCCGGCATCAAAAATGTCTACATGGAACTGGGCTCGACATTCGGGCAACTGGTCACGACCAATCCCACCGCGTGCGCGCACTTGCTTGGCCAGCTGGTGGAGGCATTTGGCGCGGATCACGTGCTGTGGGGAACCGATTCAATCTGGTATGGCACGCCGCAGTGGCAGATCGAAGCCTTCCGCCGTTTTCAGATCCCTGACGCGCTTATCGAGAAACACGGCTACGCATCCCTAAGCCCTGAGTTCAAGGAACGGATTTTTGGTCTGAACGCGGCGCGCGTGTTCAATGTGGATGTGAAGGCGAAGCGCAATGAGATCCCGGCGGACTATCTGAGCCAGATCAAAATGGCCTATCTGGACGAGGGCGCTTCTCCGAGTCACCGATGGTACGGTTGGGTCGCTGCCTGAAGCGCAAGGAACGTGGCAGATCAAGCGGGTGCAAACAGCGCGGACCAGCCATGTTCATCGCCGCATAGCAAAGTGAGTCCGTCTCGTGCCGGCTGGGCGCACGGGACGGCATCGAACAGACGCGCCACGGGTGCCGCGGCCGGTGAAAAAAAAGCGGTGACGTGGCATTGCAGACGGCCTTCGGAGTCATAGCGCATGAACACTGCCATGTCCGGAGGTTTGCCCGCTGCCGCAAAGGCCGGCGTGAAGGCGGCCTCGATTTCGCTGCAGGGCTCGAAAGCTGTCAACCCGTCACCGAGATCTTTTGAATACCAGGTTTGCATGATCTCTGCTGTTTATTCAGCATCAAGGCTTAATGTGAGTGTAAAGAATTCTCGGGGCGCGCGTTCGGTACGTCGAAGGCCGCTGGTCCACCGCTATAATGGCGCGAATTCTTCACCAACCGGTTTCCGTGTACCAACACCATTTCGGATTCGTCGAAGCACCGTTCTCGATCGCGCCTGACCCGCGCTATCTCTACCTGAGCCAGCGGCACCAGGAGGCGCTTGCCCATCTTTTGTATGGAATCAACGGCAATGGCGGGTTCGTGTTGCTCACAGGTGATGTCGGCGCGGGCAAAACCACGGTATGTCGCTGCTTGCTGGAACAAATCCCGCCTTCCTGCGATGTCGCCTATATCTTTAATCCCAAACTGACCGTCGAGGAACTGCTCTCCACGATTTGCAACGAATTCAACATTGCTTATCCGTCCGGCACACCAAGCATCAAGGTGTACGTTGATTGCATCAACGCTTATCTGCTCGAAGCCCATGCCAATGGCCGGCAGACGGTGCTGATCATCGACGAAGCGCAAAATCTATCGGTCGATGTTTTGGAACAGATGCGCCTGCTCACCAATCTTGAGACGAGCCAGCGAAAATTGCTGCAGATTATTCTCATCGGCCAGCCCGAATTGGCCGCAATGCTCGAGCGGCCGGAGTTGCGCCAGGTAAGCCAGCGCATCGTCGCGCGCTACCGGCTCGGGCCACTGTCAAAGAAGGAAGTCGCGGCGTATGTGGCGCACCGCCTCGAAATAGCGGGGGCCACGCGCCAACTGTTTTCGCCGCGGCTGACGGGCGAACTCTATCGACTGACGCACGGCATTCCACGCGTGATCAACGTGCTGTGCGATCGTGCGCTGCTGGGCACTTACGTGCAAGGCAAGGAACGCGTCGATGCGGCAACACTCGCACAAGCGGCGCAAGAAGTTTTTCACCGCGCGGGCACGCGACGCAATGTTCTACGCGCACTCATTGCGACCCTGATTCTCGCGGCCGGCATGGCGGCAGCGTTCACGTTTCATCGGCAGGCGTTCAATGCAGCAGGCGTATCTTCGGAACAAGCAACCGTGCGGGCTCCGGCGAGCGCGGATGCAGCGCCGGCGGTCCGGCAAACCGGTGGATCAGTCGTGGCGGCGACGGCGCCGCCGGCCTTTCTAAATTCGCTGGAGTGGCGAGCAAGCGATGGCCCTGCCACGAGTCGCGCGCTGGCTTTTGCGGGGCTGCTGAAGGAGTGGGGTCAGAGCCTCGATGCAGGGGCCGATCCATGCAAGCAAGCTGAAGGCGCAGGCCTGCGCTGCCACAGCGCGCGCGGTGGGCTGGACGAGTTGCGTGCACTGAACCGGCCCGCCGTGCTTCGCATGCGTAACGGCAGAGGTGAAGAATTTTGGGCGACCTTGACCGCACTAGCGGACGACAATGCGAGTTTTGCGCTGGGGGATCAAAGCGCAACGGTTTCACTCGACGCCGTGGCTGCGCAATGGTCCGGGCATTACACGCTGCTATGGCGCATGCCGCCGCAGGTACGCGACCCGATTCATGCGGGTCAACTTGGTCCGGCTGTGCAATGGCTAACGGGACAACTTGCACTTGCGCGCGGCCAAGCCGCGCCTGTGTCAGACGACCGGGTGTTTGATGAGGAGCTGGAACGTGAAGTCAGAAAGTTTCAACTCGTGCACGGTCTGGTTCCGGATGGCAGCGTGGGCCCGCAAACATTGATGCACCTTGCGAGCTGGGGCGATCCGGCGGCACCCAAACTTTCATCGCGGCAGGCAAACAAGTAAGCATGTCGTACATTCTCGATGCGCTACGCAAATCGGACCAACAACGCCAGCGCGGCCTTGCGCCGACGCTGCTTACCGCGCAAGCCGCAACGACAGGAACACGTTCACCATCGCTGCTTGCATACGGTGCCGTCGCCGTTGTCCTGGTGGCGATTGGCGTGGCGGTCGGCTGGCTGCGGCCGTGGCAAGATCAGCAGGCAGCGCCAGTGCCCACAGGTGTGGCCAAGCCAGCGGCACCAGCATCGCGACCCGAGGCTGAAACAGCGCAGTCTGCAAACGTAGCGCCATCCGCGCCATCCGCACAAACCACCGTTCCCGGCAAATCGCAGCCGCGCGCTGGTGATGCGACTCCGAAGTCGAGCGGCCAACCCGGAACGCCGTCCTCGGCGCAGACAGCGAAAGCCATTCCCCCGCAGCCGGCAATGAATCCATCGAACGCATCACCTGCCAAGCTGCCCGCAGCGCCGCAGCGGAGCGCCGGGATATCCGACACGCATTCGCCCGCGCAAGACGTGAAGGCGGACGCCCCACCTGAGCAACAGCCTCCGTGGATGGCTGAACTGCCGGTCGATGTCCAGCGTGACCTGCCGGCCATGCAAGTCATGGTGCACGCTTATTCGGCGCGGCCGGGCGAGCGCATGGTCGGAATCAACAACAAGCTGTGGCATGAAGGCGATGAAGTGGCGCCCGGCCTGAAGCTTGAACAGATCACGCCTGAAGGCATGATCCTGAACTTCAAAGGCCACGTCTTCCGCCGCGGCGTGCACTAGAACCCTGCACATATATCACCACGAATACCCTCGCGATAGCGTGGAGTACCTGTCAGACACGAAGGCACGAAGACGGCAGAAGGGTGATAAGGAAGTCAGACTGCCGGGCATCGCGGACCGCGTCGGCCTTCTTACGAGACGTGCCGGAAGGTCGGTATGCCCTGAGGTCAGGGTGTGGACGCAGGCATCAGCGCCGACTGTTTGTCCATGACCCGGAGTTTTTTTATGGACAGTCCGCGCGGCGCGAGCTTGCGGCTCAGTGTGCGCTCCATTGCAATAGATGAAGCACGCGCCGGGTCGAACGCCGCCGACAATGCCGCGGGATCGCCGGACACGCGCGCGCTGCCTCTGTCCACTCCCGCGATGGATTCCACCACTACTTGCAGGCTTCGCCGCGATTTTTCACCGGCGATTGTTCCTTCCACCGAGAAGAACACGACCTGGTGGTCTTGCAAAAACGCGCGCGTTACCACGTCGTAATCATAAACCGCGGCGATTCTGTCTTCGATGCAGTGGCCGCAAGCCAACGCCGTGGAGGTGAAGCTGCCCAGAATCATCGCGCCAAGGCAAAGGCGCCATGCGCGAATCACCGTTTGCCCCCTTTTGCATCGTGCTCAGCAGTACGGCCTTGCTCATCCGCCCACTTGAAATATTTGATGTACTGGCGGACTTCTGTGTCGCTCAAATTCTGGTTCGGCATGGGTAGCCCACCGGCCTCCTTCAACATCGCCTTTGCATCCGGGTCCACCTCCAGCATCTTTTCCGGAGCCTTGAGCCACTTCGTCAACCAATCATCGCTGCGGCGGTGAGTCACTCCCGCCAGATCCGGGCCCAGCCTGCGACCCTGGCCGATCGAATGGCAGGCCAGGCATTTGCTCTCGAAATCGAGCTTGCCCTTGACGGCTTCGGGATCAGCGGGCGTGCGCGTAGCGGGAATATTGTGATGCTCGATCTCGCCTTTTTCTTCCGGTGGACCGCCCGCGTCGATCAAACCGATCGCTCCCTGCGATGCATTCGCGAAATGATGATCGACCATAATGTACTGGCCCGCTTCCGGAATGATGAATTCAACAATCGCCCCGCTGGATGAACCGAGCAGCACAGTTTGCATGCCGCGGAACTGGTTGTCGGGATTACCATCCATCCAGACGCGATCGAAGATCGTCCCGACAACATGGAAGCTCGATGTCTTGCTGGGACCGACATTGAGCACGAACAGACGCACACGCTCACCAGGCTTTGCCGCCAGCGGCTTCTTGACCATGCCGTTGTGAACGCCGTTGAATACTGTATAGCCGGGCGATGCAGTGCGCAAACGCTCGCCGTCCAGCACATAAAGCGGCGCGCCGTCGATAGTGCGTTTCTGCGGATCGAGCTTGGGATAGAACTCGCTCTGGATCACCACGTATTCGCGATCTGCTTTGGTTGGATAACCCTCCCTGGGTTCCACGACGACGGCACCGTACATGCCGGAAGCAATGTGTTCCAGAATCATTGGCGTGCCGCAGTGGTACATGAAGACGCCTGGATAATTCAACGTGAATTCGAACGTGATGGTTTGACGCGGAGCGATGGAGTGATATTTGTCTTGCGGAGAAACCATTGCCGCGTGGAAATCCATGGAATGCATCATCGGCGGAGCGATCATCTTCAGACCAGGTGCGACCTCGTCGCTGCGGTTGGTCATGCTGAACTTGATCCGGTCGCCCACGCGCGCCCGGATGACTGGCCCGGGAACCTGATCGCCGAAGGTCCAGCCGCTAAAGTTGATGCCGGGCGCGATCTCGATGACCTTGTGCGTAGTGTCGAGCTGCACAGTCTTGACTGCCGATGCTTCCACAGGCTTGATATCCGGAGCCGTGCTTAGCGCGACGCCTGAGGAAAAAGCGCCGCTGTGCCTATCGCCGGACATCTTGGAAGGCACCGGTTTTAAATCCATCTTTGAGGGATCGTAACGATCCGCAGGCTCGCTCTGATGGCATGCGGTCAGGACCAGTAAAACAAAGCAAAGCGAGTAGTGCAGTGACGAACATGCCGCCTCGTCAAGGCCGCTGGTCGATACATTCATGCGTCGTACCCCCTTAACGTTCTGCTGCTGCCGCGCAAGTGCAATAGCTTTTTCCTCTGACCGCGCGCGTAGCGGTCGGTAGGCCAACTCTCCTTCCCCTCCAAGGGGAAGGCCGGGATGGGGATGCCGGCTCCCCTTCCCCTTCAAGGGGAAGGCTGGGATGGGGATGGGTCACTCTTCCCTTGTGACGCACCGGATTTCTTTCACGATGTCCTGGTACTGGCAATCGATGGGGATGCCTTCATCCGTGCATGCCACACGCTGATATGGCGCGCACTATTCACGCACAAATCCCGCGGCCCATAGAATGCCGCCGGCCAGATGTTCCAGCATCAGTGGCTCACGATACGATTCGATGGTATGTCCCAGGGCGGTGTACCAAGCCCGGCCTCCATCGTATTGGTGATACCAGGCCATCGGATGATGAGCGCCCATGCGGCCGCCACGATAGCTTGATTCGTCGATGCGTATGAGTACGGTGATGTTCGAATCGAGATCATGGCGGAAGTCATACCATTCGTCTGTGCGCTTCCACGATATGGGCAGATGACGCGTCGATACGTGAGACGGATCGACTACCGCCAGCGTAGCCGGTTGAATGGCCGGATGCCGCTGAAAATACGTTCCCACCAATCCGCCATACCAGGGCCACTGGTACCCCGTGTCGCTGGCTGCATGAATGCCGACAAATCCGCCGCCACCGCGGATGAATCTTTCGAATGCTGCCCGCTGGTCCGGATCCAGAACTTCGCCGGTCGTGTTCAGGAAAACGACTACCCGGTAGCGGGAAAGATTTTCATCCGTAAAAGCACTGGCGTCTTCGCCGGCATCCATGTGAAAACGATTACGTTCACCGAGCGCGCGGACGGCATCGATGCCTGCGGGAATGGAGTCGTGACGGAATCCCGCTGTCTTGGAAAAAACCAAGACCGAGAATGTAGAGTCTGCTTCTGCTGATTGCACCTGGGCCGATCCGAACAAACTCAGAAGCATCCCAACAACCGGGAAAAGTTCTTTAAGATCCATGGAAGTCGGTCAAAACGGATACAAGCACCAGAATCCCGGCCAGATGCGCGAACATCGTCATAGCTTGCCTCACAGTGAAGTATCTGCCCGCGAGCATACCGCAGCAGTTCCGTTCCAGGGCGGCGCATGCAAGCAGTACGGAACTCCGGGCAAAAAAAACCCGCCGGGTGGCGGGCTTTCGAAGGTCCTGAGATTTCTTATTGAATCGCGAGACGTTTGGCCGCGCTGGAACGCTTCTTGGGAAGCGTCAGTTGCAGCACGCCGTTTTCGAATTTCGCATTTGCAGCGTTCTCGTCGACTTCTTCAGGCAACGCAACGGTTCTGGATATCTTGCCGAAATTGCGTTCACGATGCAGCCACTTGTACTCCTGGTTCGCATCGTTTTCCTGACGCACTTCCGCCTCCACAGTGACCGTGTCGTTGTACACGCTGACCGAGATCGCGTTCTTGTCGATGCCTGGAATTTCCATTTCCAGGACATAGTTCTGCTCGCTTTCCTTGACATCCAGGTGCGGGCCGGCATTGTCGGTTCCGCCAAACACGCGCCCGAATAGCGGCGTAATGAAGTCCAGCGGATCCCTGACGCTTACCGGGGAAGCAGACCCGGAGAAGGGATCCTGGCGACGAATCAGGTTTGCCATGGTAATTCCTCCAATATTCAGATTTGTCAGGCTCCTAAGCCTGAGGCAAAGATAAGGTCTGCCGAGCTGTTTTCAATAGCGACCCGCTGCAGCGATCACTCCAAGGGCCGGCGCAAAAAAACTATTCTTGCCGGCTTCCATGCGCACTTGAATTCCTGCCGGTCGGGTCAAATATTTGTTCTCTCGCAAAGCATAATCTGCAGGGACCACCATGGATCCACTCAGAACCATAGCCCGAGCTTGGGAAGAGCTCACTGAGGGCTGGCGACAACTGTTGAGTCGGAACAGCAATGCATTGACTCACTTTGTCGGCGGCGCCAGAAAAGACCAAAGCGCGCCTTCTCCGGACTTTCCGCAGTGGGGCTTGCTCTCGGCGGAGACATGGGAAACCGCCGGCGCCTTAATCGTCCGCATGGAAGTGCCGGGAATGGATAAAGAAGACTTTGATGTTTCCGTTCACGGCAACACGCTGCGCATCCGCGGCGAAAAACGCTCCGAGGACAATCATCATGAGCGCAAATATCACCTCATGGAGCGTGCCTATGGCCGTTTCGAACGCAGCTTCACGCTGCCGCAGAACATCGACCGGGACAAGGCCGAGGTGTCGTACCGGAACGGCATTCTGACCGTGATTCTGGCGAAGACCGAACCCCTCCCGCCAAAGCAGCTGCCGCTTCAGTAAGCGTTCGGGAAGCGGCGCCTACTTTGTTTCCGGCGCCTTGCGCTCACGATTTTTCGAGCGCAGCCATTCCACGATTTTCCAGATTTCCTCGGGCTTGAGCTGGTCGCCAAAGGGGGCCATCACCGTGCCGGTTCTGCCGCGGCTGATGGTATTGAAAATCATGGCGTCCGTCGGCTGGTAGATCCATTCATCGTCAGTCAGATCGGGACCGACGGCGCCTTCAGCTTCATGTCCATGGCAGGCATAGCAACCGGTTTTCAGAAATAATTTCTTGCCCTCCGCAGCTGACGCTGGATCTCCTGCGAACGGATTTTTGAGCTCATCACTAAGGGCGCGGCCCAACGACAACATCAGCAGCGCCGCGCTCAGGACGCTGACCATTGTTCCAGTCATCAACAAGCGCACAGTCAATTGCATCGGTGTTTACGTCGAAAGTAGAAACACGGGCGGCGGCAAGTTCCCCGCCGCCCGCTACGCCTTTGGATTAATCCTCGAACAGACCGAACACCGTCACATAGCCGCCTTTACGGCTATCTTTCAGATGCGGCGCTCCACCCCCGCCGATCGTGGCCCAGCCGGTCCAGCCGCCAAAGCCAGACGGCACGGCAATGTACTGCTTGCCGCCGATGGCGAAGCTCATCGGGCTGCCGACAATGCCGGAGCCGGTTTGGTAGGACCAGACTTCCTTGCCGGTCTCCTGGTCGTAAGCCTTGAACTCGCCCTCCGGTGTACCGGCAAAAACGAGATTGCCGCCCGTGGTCAGCACACCGCTCATGAAGGGCGATGGTGCCGTGACGGTCCACTTTTTGTCACCGGTCCGCGCATCGAATGCAACGAGCTGGCCGTGCCCCTTGTTCCATTTGATGCTGCCAATGCCCCAGTGCGGTTTGCCTTCTGCGCGCTCGCCCTTGGCGCTCTTGATGTCGGTGCAGATTTCCCGGCTCGGCACGAACACCATTTTCTTGACCGGGCTGTAGCTCATCGGGTTCCACCACTTGCCGCCTTCCGACGCCGGGCAGATATCCTTGGCCTCGTAGTCGTACGTCGGGACTTTCTCCTGGTTGACGATCGGACGCCCTTCTTCCGAAAAGCCGGTCGCCCAGTTCACCTTCGAGATTTCCTTGCCGTACCTGAATTTCCCATTGGTGCGATCGATCTTGTACAGATACCCATTACGGTCGCCGTGCAGCCACACTTTTTCGCCGTCGAAATCTGCCAGGATGTTTTCATTCACGCCATCGAAATCCCATACGTCGTGCGGCGTGTACTGGAAATGGAACTGGATCTCGCCGGTATCCGCGTTCAGCGCCAGCGTGGAATTGGAGTACAGGTTGTCGCCTTCGCGCCCGACGCCGTCCCAATCCGGGTTCGGATTGCCGGTGCCCCAGTAAATCAGGTTCGTGTGCGGATCATAGGAACCGGTGATCCAGGCTGACGCGCCGCCAAACTTCAGATTGTCGGCATCGGTGCCCCAACTGTCCGAGCCTGGCTCCCCCGGCGCCGGAATCGTGTAACGCCGCCACGCCTGCTTGCCGGTTTCCGCATCCAGCGCCTCGATGAACAGGCGGGTCGGGTACTCCGCACCGGACAATCCCACCACGACATTGCCTTTGACGACCAGCGGCGCGACCGTCATGGTGTAAGACATTTTGTAATCGCCCAAAGACACGTCCCATACTTTCTTGCCGGTCTTCATGTCCAGCGCCACGACATGCGCGTCCGGCGTGGAGACGAATACCTTGTTGCCATAGAGTGCGGCGCCACGATTGCCGATATCGCAGCACATGGCCTTGCCGACATCTTCCGGCAGCTGATGCGCGTACTGCCAGATCATGGCGCCAGTCTTGGCATTGACGGCATAAGTCCGGCCATGGGCCGCCGTCACGAACATGACCCCGTCACTGACCAACGGGGTTGTATTCTGTGCGTCCAGTGTGCCCAGTGAAAAAGTCCACTTCGGGACCAAGCGCCTGACATTTTTGGTAGTGATCTGCTTCAATGGACTGAAGCGCGAGCCAGAATAGTCGCGCCCGACCATGCGCCAGTTGTCCGACTCCTTGGCCGCGTTCAGCAACATGTCGTTCGTGACTTCAGCACGGCTGCCGGCCGCGCCGAACAGCGACCAGGCAACAAAAGCCGTGATGAAGCATGCAACTATGGAATGCCGCGAAAGTACTTTCATGAATTTCCCCTTGAGAATATGGCGGACGCAGTGCTGCGGCGACTCGCATTTCTATCCATGCGATGGCGCCCAGCCGATACTACCGTGTTTGAAAAGGCGTGTAACGTTTCTTGCGCTGCGCGCCGATATCGACCGGCATGGCACTGAGAGGGTGCACTCGCCGCGCGGCAAATCATTCTAAACTGACGGTTCGGTTGCAAAGGAAACCAAAGGAGCGCGTGCGATGAGAAGTAGAGCGATGCAATACGCCAAAGCGGCTGTGTTTGGCATGGTCATGTTGTGGGGTGCCGGACATGGCTCGCACGCCGCCGACAATTCAGCACCCGCGGTTGGCGTTGGCGAACTGAGCGGCGTGGTGAAAGGCGCGCAAGGTCCGGAAGCCGGTGTATGGGTGATCGCCGAGACGACCGACCTGCCGACCCGCTTCGCAAAAATAGTGGTCACGGATGAGCGCGGCCGCTATCTGATTCCGGATCTGCCGCAAGCAACCTATAACGTATGGGTGCGCGGCTACGGATTGACCGATTCGCCAAAGGTACGCAGTGTCCCGGGCAAACGCCTGGACTTGAGCGCGGTGAGCGCACCAAGCCGCGCGGCGGCTGCGCAGTACTACCCCGCGATTTACTGGTATAGCTTGCTGAACATTCCGGCTGACCGGGAATTCCCGGGTACCGGCGTGGATGGCAACGGCATCGAGACGGGCATCGCAACCCAGCGCCACTGGCTCAATACCGTGAAGACCAACGGCTGCATGTCTTGCCATGCCCTCGGTACCCCGGGCACGCGAACCTTGCCAAAGGATTTCGCACACATGGATTCGACCGAAGCGTGGGCGCGACGCATTGCTTCGGGCCAGGCCATGATCAACATGATTACTGCGGCCGGACGTCTCGGCTCGGCGCGCGCGCTGTCGCAGTGGGCCGACTGGACGGATCGCATTGCCGCCGGCGAACTGCCGTTCGATGCGCCGGCTCGGCCACAAGGCATCGAACGCAATTTAGTGTTGACGCTGTGGGACTGGACGCATCCGGGCGCGTATATGCATGACCTGATATCGACCGATCGGCGCAAGCCCACCATCAACCCCAACGGCAAGCTGTATGGAGCACCGGAGAACAGCACGGATTTATGGCCGGTGCTGGATCCGATGCGGCACACGGCAACCGAAATCAAACATCCCGTGCGCGATCCCGACACGCCGTCTCATCGCACCGATCCGATGGGGCCGTCACCGTACTGGGGTCCACATCCGATCTGGGACAGCCAGAGCAGCACGCACAACCAGATGATGGACGAGAAGGGACGCGTGTGGGCGGCCGCGCGCGTCCGCAAGCCGGAAAATCCGGATGCCTGCAAGAAAGGCTCCATGCATCCGTCGGCGAAAATGTTTCCGCTGGAAAGCGCAAACCGTCAACTTTCCATGTACGACCCGGCGAACAACAAATGGACGTTGATCTCCACATGCTTCCCCACGCACCATCTTAATTTTGCTGAAGATGCCTACAACACATTGTGGGCTTCGAGCGGCGTTACCGGGCCCGGCGTAATCGGCTGGCTGAACCGCAAGCTGTTCGACGAAACCGGCGACGAGATGAAAGCGCAAGGCTGGACGCCGTTCATCATCGATGCCAATGGCAACGGGAAGCGCGATGAGTGGGCGGAGCCGGACCAGCCGCTCGATGCGGCGAAGGACAAGCGCATCGCAGTTAATCTGTACAGCGTTGCAGTTAATCCGGGCGACGGTTCGGTGTGGGGTACTTCGCTGTCACCCTTTCCGAGTTATATCGTGCGCGTCGCACCCGGTTCCGATCCGACGCATACCGCACTCACCGAAATCTACGAGCCGCCGCTACCGGCTTACGGCGCGCGCGGCGGCGATATCGATCGCAACGGCGTGTTCTGGGCGAGCTACGCGAGCGGTCACCTTGGTAGTTTCGATCGGCGCAAATGCAAGGGACCGCTGAACGGACCGGACGCGGTTACCGGCCGCCAGTGCCCGGAAGGCTGGACGCTGTATCGCCTGCCGGGGCCCCAATTCAAAAACGTAGAGGACGACGGCAGCGCCGAGGCGAGCTACTACGTCTGGGTGGACTGGTTCAACATCTTCGGTCTTGGGGAGAACGTGCCGATTGCAACCGGCAATACCAGCGATGCGTACTTTGCATTGGTGAACGGCAAGTTCGTGACGTTGCGCGTGCCTTACCCGATGGGCTTCTTTGCGAAATGGGCGGAAGGACGCATTGACGATCCGAAAGGCGGTTGGAAAGGACGCGCGCTGTGGGCCACCAATTCAACGCGTGCGCCGTTCCACTCGGAAGACGGCATCAAAAATTTGCCGCGCGTCATTAAATTGCAGTTGCGCCCGGATCCGCTGGCGCGTTGAAGGTTCAGGCAAGAAATTTATCACCACGAAGTCGCAAAGAACACGAAGGTGACACAGCGCCACCAATAGATGAGCGGGTGCGGCTTACGCTAGAAAAAATGCATTCGCACCACGAAGCCACGAAGGACACGAAGGGGCCCGGAGTGCACGAAGATATGAGCGTCTATCCATCGTGTTTGCTCACGATGCGGTGTGATTCGTTATGTTTCGGCATCTTCAACGGTCTGTCGTTCTATTAACCCTATGGGGTGGCATTTCATGCTTGTATCGGTGAACACACCACCTGTCAGGCGGCCGATCGGGAACGCTTCGTCGCGATTGAGATGATCACAGCTTCAATCCCTGCCATGGTCCACTGCTCGCGAGCACGCCGTCTGCTCGCGCTGGCCGCGCTTGCAGTGGCGGGTTGCGCAACGCTCACGCAGGACACAGATCTCAACCAACGCTACGGAGCTGCAAATCCCGCGCGCTTCGACGTGCCGGTGGCACCGGCGCCAGGCCAGCCGCGCTGGGCGGACGTGAAGCCCATTCTCGACAACCGATGCGTGGTTTGCCACGCGTGTTACGACGGGCCCTGCCAACTCAAGCTCACCGCCTGGGAGGGGCTCGCGCGCGGCGCGAGCCCCCAGTCCGTCTACGACAGCAGTCGCCTGCGCGAGGCATCCATGACGCGGCTGTTCGCCGATGCGCAGTTGCCGTCAGCGTGGCGCACCAAAGGGTTCACCGCCGTGCTGAACGAGAGACCTGCATCCGAGGCCAACCTCCCGGCGAGCGTGATCTACCGCAGTCTCGCGCTAAAGCGGGCGCATCCATTGCCTGAGGGAACCGTGCTGCCTTCGTCGTTCACGCTGGGGTTGGACCGCCCACAGCAATGTCCCTCCATCGAAGCCTACGCGAGTTTTGAAAAGGACCATCCGCTCTGGGGTATGCCGTATGCAATGCCCGGACTCGATGCGCGCGAACTGGACATCATTACCCGCTGGCTGGCCGCCGGCGCGCCATACGAGGGAGCCGCCCCGCCTCCGAACGCGATCGCGCGCCAGGTGCGGGAGTGGGAGACATTTCTCAACGGCGACTCGCTGAAAGAGCGCCTGATGAGCCGT
>JBJMWI010000045.1:0-4290 GCA_045810225.1 Burkholderiales bacterium | reverse complement strand
GTTAATTCGACATGGGCGCGGTGCATCGGATTGCGCGTCTGGAAGGCAACAATGCGACGCCAACCCTGACGGCCAAATTGCCGCCGCAATTCCGCAGGCGGCAAACGCAGCGTTTTGAAATCATAACTGGAAGGTGCCTGGACACCTTCCAGACGGCCTCCGATGTACCAGGGATTGGACTTGTTGAGCAGATAATAGACGCCGGGGTGGGCCGCGCTCGTGCTATTCAACACCGCTTGCGCTTCCTCGCGCCGATCGGCCTTCCACACTTCTTCCACATGCAACAGCGCCAGCATCACACCTTCTGAATCCCGGAGGGCCACCTTGCTGCTTCCGGGCTTCAGCGATTTGGCGAAATCCTCGCTCACATCAAGCGTGATCGGGATCGGCCAGAGGACGCCGCTCGCCAGCCGCATTTCGTGGCAAACCCGCTCATAATCAGCCTTGGCCATAAAGCCGCGGAGGGGCGAGAAAGCTCCGTTAAGGAGAAGCTCAAGGTCACAAAACTGGCGGGGAGTTAAATCCCAGGAGGGCAATTCTCGCGATTCCGCTTTGATCTCCGTCCTTTTTTTAGGGTCAACGTAAAGGTCTACCAGCTCGCCCCCGTGCGGGGCAGGTAGATGGCCGGCGGAAGTGCGTTCTAAACTAGCAGTTGTGTCGTGTTGCATTTAAATCGCGGAAAAGGTGAGATGGTATTCGAAGTGCAGTCGGCAGCAAGCGCTGAATGCAGAAGACTGCATGAACGCGCAATGAAGAAAGTTTTGTACCGCGCCTGCCGCCGACGAAGAATCGCGCCCGACGGCGGGTCTCCAGCCCACTGATCTACGAGCGGGCGCTTCACTGAAACCAACTCTGATTGCCGTGGGGTCTCACTTTCCACGGGGAATTTCGTCGAGTTTGCGACCACGATTCGGTCAAAACACGTTGTGGTTAGAACGGACGATGGACCACAAGATTCTTTCTAACCTCGGCGATTACCTTCTGATGCACCGCGAGGAAATCATCGGCGAATGGCTTCGAGCTGTCGAACGCAACAGTGGCATCAGCTCGTCTGACGACCTTAAGTATACAGAGCTCGTCGATCACCTGCCGGACGTCTTTCGCGATCTAGCGGAGCTCCTTAAATCTCCGCAATCGTATGAAAACCGTAGCGACATGTCGCAGGCTGCCCGAGTCCATGGCAGGCATCGATGGCGACAAGGTTACAGGCTCGAGGAGGTCATACGGGAGGCGAGCATCGTTCGCCGAATTCTTTTCCGCGATTGGGTGGATGCGTACGCGCGGGAAGTGCCCGAGTTCGAGGGGGAACTACGAAAAGGTGCAGAAAATCTCATTCACCACGTCGTCGACGAAATCGTCACTGACTCGGCTGAACAGTTTGTAGAGGAACAGCAAAAGAGCATGGTGAAACTAAACTCGGAGCTGTCGGACGCACTAGCCGAGGTACGTCAGCAGAGGGCGGCAGCCAAGGCGGCGAATGAAGCTAAGGACAGATTTCTTGCGACGCTGAGTCACGAGCTGCGTACGCCGCTTAATCCAATCCTTCTTTGGGCTAATGCCACGCTTGAGGAAGAGCAAACCGCCCCATCGCTGAAAGAAGGTCTTGAGATGATTCGCCGCAACGTGGAGCTAGAGGTACATTTGATAGACGACTTGCTTGATGTCGCTCGCATCACTGGTGGAAAGGTGCAGCTACATTTACAGCTTTCGGATGCGGCTTCCCTTTTCCGCGACGCGCTGGAAATGGTCAGGGCAGAGTTCGTGCGGAAGCAACTGGTGGTGCACGTTGATCTAACTGCCACCAACCACCATGTCATAGTTGATCGCGCGCGTCTTCAGCAGGTGTTTTGGAACGTTTTAAAAAATGCGCAGAAGTTCACGCCTGAAGGCGGGACAATTTCGATTCGCTCCTTCAACAAGGGTCAGGAAAAGCTATTGTTTGAAATTCGAGACAGCGGGAAGGGAATCGAACCAGCCCTTCTTCGAAAGATTTTCGAAGCGTTCGAGCAAGAAGGGGCACCGGCCGGAGGCCTTGGCCTGGGATTGGCGATCTCCAAAGCAATTATCGAAATGCACGGCGGCCGAATTTATGCGGCCAGTCAAGGCCGAGGAAAGGGGGCCACCTTCACGATTGAGCTTAAAACAGCGCGCGACGAATCAACGCCTGCAAATCAGCCTTGTAGTTCAACGGGATAGAACAACGTTTCGTGGGACGAAACTGGAGTTTAACCCACCTGCTGAGCAGTCGTCTCAAACACGCAAAATGCCTCTCGGTTATACATTACGGCGAAAGCTCTGTTAGGTCATTTCGCCACCCCAATCCGCCCATTTTTAGCACCCAAGTGGCACAATGTGGTCGAGAAGTTTGGTCACTCCGGGTCCGCGGCGGCTCCCGGGGGGCCGGAGCGGTTGCCAGGAACAAACAAAATGTGTCTGCGGGTTCCTTGGCGGACGAGGGATCAATGTCGGTGCGACCTTACGACAGATCTTGGCCGCGATTAATACGAAGGCGGCTCATTTGTGGTTTCGCGGCCACGATGAGCCGCCTTTTGGTTCGGGCCAAAAGACGGTCCACCGAGGGAACTGAGGCGCGAAAATTGCTCTTTTATTGTCCCCCAAATCCAGATCGATTCCCCCCATTTTCGGTGACCCTGAAACACGCACAAGCTCGCGTCCGAACGACCGGTATACCCGTTCCGGATCTTATCTCCATCGCGGACTGTGGAGCCGCTTTAACTCATTTCAAGCAGCTCGCGGGCAGACTCGCGGTGAAGCGCAACAGCGAACTAATCGGATAGACAGAGCAGAGAATGACAGAAAACACCGATAGCAAACAGCGGGACAGTCACTGCTTAAAGCTTTGGGGAATAATCGCAAAAGTGCGACCGAAGCCTGACCATCCTTCCTATTACGAATGGCAGCATGGATTTTTAGTTATTGTTCTCCACAGCAAAAATCCTGAATCTGCATGTACGGGAGCAAGGGCGATTCTCGAACAGCTTCCATATGAACTTGTCGGCGCTAGAGTCGCAGTACGACACGCTGAAGGCTTGACCGACACATGCGCTGACGCAGTTGCAGGCGGGCAGCAGCTTGGGTTTGGGCTTTCACTAATTGCGTTTGCAACGGGTTCGGACGAAGCGGAGTTCGAAGCGGTCGATTTTTTCCTGACCTAACATATCGACGAAGCCCTCGGTTTTTTGCGTACGGAATATCACAAACACGTTTCTGGCATTGCCACAAAAAGGCGTAGGCAAAAAGTAGGGGAACAGGTCAACGGGAGCGCATAGAACGGCAATGATCTGTGGCAACCTACATCATTGGGCTGAACGACTCGGCCAGGCCGAGATTTATCGCCTCAACACTTTCGCACACAGCGGCTTCTTCTTCCAAACGACCAACACGTCGGATCATTTCAACGCTTCCTTCACGCTGACATAAACGGAGACACTTTCGTTACCTGCAGCGCGACTGATCCGACGAACAGTTACAACGCGCAGATTATGTTCTCTGGTAAACGCAAAACTAATTCCGCCATACCGGCTCCGGAGCCCACACCAGCACTGAGCGCCAAAGGAATGCTGGTAGCAGTAGAACACGTTTCATGGCCTAACATCTGAACATGCCGACAATTTCGACGGTCATCCATCCAAGTTGGGCGATAAATCCGACCTCCTCTCAAATTCCAGAGTTTCTTTGGCGGTGACAACGATCGTGCTGCCCGGGTTGCACGGAACTAGCTGAATCTGGCAGCCATGCAGACAATAAAATGTTGCGAAGCAGGTGCTGACAAAGCTGAGCGTGATCCCAAGCAACCGTTTTGGCCGTGAACAACTCTTCCGCCGAAACCAGCAAAAGCGAAGGCCGTATTCTCGTCGTTGAACCTGACGAGTCGCTGGTCTCGTCAATTTTGACCGCGTTGCACGAGGCTGCGCCGGCTGCGGTGTTGGAAGTAGCCCGCAATCTGGAAGAGGCGCATCGCATCATCTTAAGCGATCGGCCTGACCTGTTCGTACTCGATATGGATGCAGCCCACGATTTAGGCCCGGATTTCCTGATTGATTTGCGCACCAGCCATCCTGAGGCGCGCGCAATTGTTTTAACGGCTGTGCATCTCGCATCGCAGCGCCAGCAGGCAGCCGGAATTGGCGCCATTCATTTTTTAGAAAAACCGTTTCCGCATTCCGACTTCGTCGATCTGGTCCACGCACTTCTGCGACCCGACGTCGAGGGCGAAAAATTCCAAGGCACGCTCAGTGATCTGCATCTATCCGACATCATTCAATTGAA
>JBJMWI010000044.1:0-22666 GCA_045810225.1 Burkholderiales bacterium | reverse complement strand
CCCGAGGCGATGCCGTTCGGGTTCTCGATCATCTTCATGAGCGCGGCGATGCCGTCGTCGATGTAGGTGAAGGCCCGTTTCTGCGCGCCGCCGTCGACCAGCTTGATCGGCTCGCCGCGCACGATGTGGCCGAGGAATTGCGTGATCACGCGCGAGCTGCCTTCCTTGGGCGTGTGGATCGAGTCCAGGCCCGAGCCGATCCAGTTGAACGGGCGGAAGAGCGTGTAGTCGAGCCCTTCCTGTTGCCCGTAGGCTGCGATCACGCGATCCATGAGTTGCTTGGCGCAGGCGTAGATCCAGCGCGGCTTGTTGATCGGGCCGTACACGAGTTCCGAGCGCTCTGGATCGAACTCGCTGTCACGGCTCATGCCATACACTTCGGATGTGGACGGAAAAATCACACGCTTGCGGTACTTCACTGCATGGCGGACGATTGGCAGATTGGCTTCGAAGTCAAGTTCGAATACCCGCAGCGGTTCCTTGACATAGGTGGCAGGCGTCGCAATGGCGACCAGCGGCACCACGGTGTCGCATTTGCGGATGTGATATTCGATCCACTCCTTGTTGATGGTGATGTCGCCCTCGAAGAAATGAAAGCGTTCATGGTCCATCAGCGTGGAGACGCGCTCGCTCTGCATGTCCATGCCGTACACCGACCAGTCGGTGGAGTCGAGAATACGTCTGGACAGATGATGGCCGATGAAACCGTTGACGCCGAGAATCAGGATTTTTTTCACGTCAGGCTCAATGTTCTGGAAGGAAGAGATAACGGAACGGCCCCAAGCGCAGAACCGATATCCCCGGGCGCGAGCCGCCGTCCGTCCAGTTCTACATCAACCAGGCGCAATACACTGCCGTCGGCACATTGCGCCATGCAAGCGCCTCCCTCCACGAACAGCTTGGGCGAAGCGAAGCTCGCGCGCCGGCCCGGTTGCACCAGGGTTTTCAGGATACGCAAGTTCTTGCCCGCTATGATGGTAAAGGCTCCGGGATAGGGTGGTGCAACGCCGCGCACGAGATTATGGACAACTTCTGCCGTTTCATTCCAGTCGATGCAACCGTCCTCCGGTTTGCGTCCGCCGAAATAGGATCCTTGCGCCAGTGCCTGGACTCGGCGCGGCGCCTTGCCGGCAATGAGCAGCGGCAGACTACGATGCAATACCATTTCCGCCGCAACGGTAACCTTCCGGAATACTTCCACCGCAGTGTCATCAGGCAGGATCGGCACGGCCTGCTGCTCCACGATATCTCCTGCGTCCGGCTTTTCCACCATGTAATGCAGCGTCGCTCCGGTTTCGTGCTCGCCTCTGATGACCGCCCAGTTGACGGGAACGCGTCCGCGGTATTTCGGCAGCAACGAACCGTGCATGTTGAGCGCACCCTGTTTGGGTATCTTGAGCAATGGTGCGGCCATCATGTGGCGAAAATAAAATGAGAACAAAAAATCGGGTTTCACGCTGCTGACTGCCTGCTGCGTTGCCGGCAGATTAGGATCGTCCGGCGTAATGAAAGGAATATCGTAGTCGCGGGCAACCGACGCGACGCTGTCGAACCAAATCTGCTCAGCGGGATTATCCAGGTGGGTCACCACCAGTGGCACCTGCACATTTTGGGCGAGCAGTACTTTCAGGCAGCGGACGCCGACATCGTGATAAGCGAAGACAACCGCAGTCGCCATGTCCGCTCTAGCGCAACGCCGAAGTTTTGGACACGCCAGCTTGCTGCACGGGCGCGGGCGCATCCTCGGACGAGCGCTTTTCGAGCACAGCGGCAACAATGAAGCGCGGCCGCCGCAGCACCTCCTGGTAAATGCGGCCGATATATTCCCCCAGCAGTCCAATGCCGAACAGTACCACCCCGAACAGAAAAAACTGCACTGCCTCGGCCACCGACTGGAACATGCCCTCGGCGGCCTCGCCGCGCAGGAGCCGGTGGAAAATCTGAAATATCACCACACCGGTCGAGCTTGCAGCGAGCACGAACCCCACCAGCGAAAAAAACTGCAAAGGCGCCAGCGAAAAGCCGGTCACCAGATCGAAATTGAGCCGGATGAGCTTGTACAGGGAATACTTCGTCGTGCCGACTGCGCGCTCCTCGTGCTCCACTTCAACTTCCGCCGGCCTGCTGGAGAACATATAAGCCAGCGCTGGTATAAACGTGTTGACCTCTTCGCAGCGGTTTATCGCATCAACGATCTGCCTGTCATAGGCACGCAGCATGCAACCCTGGTCTGTCATATGGATTCGCGTAGTACTTTCGCGCAACCGGTTCATCAAGCGCGAGGCATGGCGGCGAAACCACGTGTCATGGCGTTCGGCACGCACGCCACCTACGTAATCGTATCCTTCGTCCATTTTCGCCAGCAGCTTGCTAATCTCCTCGGGTGGATTCTGCAAGTCGGCATCCAGCGTGACGATGCGCTTCCCACGGGAATGCTGGAATCCCGCCATGATGGCAAGGTGCTGGCCATAGTTGCCGTTGAATAGCACCACGCGCGTCACATCGGGCCGCTGCTCGAACTGTTGGCCCAGAATTGCCGCAGAGCGGTCATGACTGCCGTCATTGATAAAAATAATTTCGTAGGGCAGGCGCATCCCGTCCAGCGCCGGATAGAGCCGCGCGAACAAGGCCGCCAACCCGGCCTCTTCGTTATAGACCGGAATGACGACCGACAGGATCGGTTCAGGCATGTGTTGGCTCCGCGAATACAATCATCAGCATTTGTTGGCAGCGAGGACCTCGGAAAGCGCTTGGCACACCCGATCAACATCGGACATGGTCATGGTCGGAAATAGCGGCAAGGTTACGGTTTCCCTGCCGATACGTTCGGTGTTCGGGAAACTGCCTTCGCGATAACCGAGCTTGCGGCACAACGTCGTAAGATGCAGCGCTTCATACGAGACTCCGAGGCCGATGCCGCGTGCGTGCATTTGGTCAATGAACTGCTTGCGCGTGATGGCAAGCCGGTCCAGCGGCAGCAATATACAGAACATGTTCCAGCTGTGTCCGTCTTCTTGCCCCGCATGCGCGCGGGCCGGCAGCACGCAGCCCGGAATGCTGGTCAGGTTCTCGAAATAGCGGGCCGCCAGCGCGCGGCGCACCGCATTGAATTCTTCCAGCCGTGCCAGTTGCGACAGACCTAGGCGCGCGTTGACGTCAGGCAGGTTGAACTTACCAGCGGCAACGTCCACGTCGCGGGTACCATCCGCCAGGCGCACGATCCCGTGAAAGCGAAGCTTCTCCAGCAATTTCGCTTCCGTGTCGTCGTTCATCAAGACGGCGCCGCCTTCGATGGTGGTCATATTTTTGTTCGGGTGAAAACTGAACACCACCAGATCACCAAAGGCCCCGATGCGCCTTCCGCGCCAACGCGATCCTATTGCCAGTGCGGCGTCTTCGATAACTCTCAGGCCATGCTGTCGCGCAACGGCATATAGCCCGTCGATGTCTACGGGCAGTCCGGCGAAGTGGGTCGGCATGATTGCCCTGGTGCGGGGCGTAATGGCAGCCCGGACCTGATCGATATCAAGATTGCGCGAGACCAGTTCGCAGTCCACAAACACCGGCCTCGCTCCAACCTTGATGATCATGTTGGGCGCTGCAAAAAAACTCATGGCTGGCGTGATGACCTCGTGGCCAGGTCCGACACCGGCGATCTGCAATGCCAGTTCCAGCGCGGCCGTTGCCGACGTTACGGCGCGCGCCGGCCGGCCTTCGTGATAGTCCGAAAGCGCCCGCTCGAATTTCAGCACATTCGGCCCGCTGGCAATCCACCCGGAACGAAGCACCTCCCCAACGCCGGCGATGGCGTCTTCGTCTATGGTCGGCCGCGCAAACGGCAGGTACGGCACGGCGTGACCCAACGCAGTCATGTGCGTGAGAGCAGGAAAACACCGACGATAATGGTGCCAATACCAATCATGCGCTGCGCAGTCAGTGCCTCGCCAAACAAATACCACGCAGCCAGCGCATTGACCACATAGCCGATGGAAAGCATGGGATAGGCAAGGCTGACTTCGACGCGGGACAGCGCCATGATCCACACCACGACGCTGACGGCGTAGCACGCCAGGCCGCCGGCGATAAAAGGATTGACAGCGAGCTTGGCTCCGATCGGCACCACATTATCGGCGGTGAACGCGAATGCACCGATGCTGTTGGTACCGGCCTTGAGCAGCAATTGTGCTGCGGCATTGAGCAGGACGCCGCCCAGTATCAATGAGAAACTAAGCGCATTCATTGTTTGGATACGATAACACGGCGCGCATCCTCATAAAGCAAGCGCATCGGCAACGCTCGTTCCGACAGGTCGCGATACACGTCCGGTCCCATTATGGCAAGCGCGTTGGCGTCGCTGCGCCAACGTGCCTCGAATTCGCTCATGGTGGGAATCTGTAGACCGGGTTCCTGCTGCAGGCCGAACTCCAGCTCGTCGCCATAGTTCACCAGCGTTACCGTACGCTTGATATAGAACGGCAGCGTGTGCTCATAGGTACGCACGCTGTAAAACGGCGTGTCCGGGGTCAGCAAGGGTTGGATCATTCTGGCCACATGTGAAGTGGAAAATGACGGCGACAGAGCCTCGTGCCCGGTCATGGCCAACTGTACCAACAGCAGGCTGCCGGCGCAGAGCGCGATCGCTGCCGCTTCGATGCGCTCACGCCATGCCAGCGCCAGCGACACGCAGCTGGTGACAAGCAGGGCCAATGCACCTGCAAGAAGCCAGTCGCGAAATTGTAGGTACAACTCGGCCGGCACCTTCTCGCTGCCCAGATGTACAACGAATGGTGAAGCGAAAGCTGCGGCGATTGCGACCAGGACAACCGGCATGATCAGCCAGGCCAGTGTGCGGCCGCGCACGCGGCTCAGCCATTCTCCGGTCAGCAGTGCCAGCGCCGGAAAGATCGGCAATATATAAGAGGGCAGCTTTGATTGGGACATGCTGAAAAACAAAAACGTCACTGCCGCATAGACCAGCAGAAAGCGCCGCGCCTTGAATCCGCCTTCCGAAGTGTCGCGCTTCCACGCCGTTACCAGGGACTGTCCCAGCATGGTCGTCCACGGAAACATACCCGCCAGCAGGATCGGCCCGAAATACCACCAGGGTGCCGTACGATGATGGACTTGCGTCAGGAAGCGCTCGAAGTGCTCGTGAATGAAAAAAAAGCGCGCGAACTCAGGGTTGGCGAGCGAGACGGCAATGATCCAGGGAAGCGCGATCACCAGCAGGATCGCGACGCCGGCCCCGGCTTCCAGCCGTTTCAGGAAGGAAACATCACGCTGTAACACCGCGTAGGCCACCATGGCCCCCGCCGGCATGACAAATCCGATCAAGCCTTTGCTCAAGAAAGCGAGGCCCATGGCGGCCCATGCCAGCAACATCCACAAGCGCGATTCGCGCGTGGGCTGCTCGCCGCGTTGAGCCAACAGGAAACCCAGCAAACCGAGCGACAGGCAGAATGTCACACCCATGTCCAGCGTATTGATATGACCGATTACCGCGTAAATCAGGCTGCTGCATAAAACCAGTGCAGCACAAAATCCGGCCGATCGTCCAAACAGGCGTTTGCCGGCGAAAGCTACCGCGAGCACCCCTAGGAATCCTGACAGAGCGCTCCATAGCCGGGCGGTCCATTCGTCTTCGCCGAAAGCCTTATAGGCCGCCGCCGTGATCCAATACTGAAGCGGCGGTTTTTCGAAGTACTTGATGCCGTTCAGCCGGGGGGTGACCCAGTCGCCAGTAGTCGCCATTTCGCGCGCAATTTCTGCATAACGGCCTTCATCTGGACGCACCAGGCTGCGATAGCCGAGATTGCAGAACCAGACGACCGCAAAGACCGCCAAGAGCAGCGTGAAGACATATCGCCTGCCGGTAGCGGACTTTTTTAGATCGTCTGTCATTGCTTGCTCGATGTCCCTGCTGAAAAAAGAACAGAGGCCGGTCGCTCGAGCCGGTATGCTGGTGACGGGCTGTGCTGGTATGTCCTCACAATGAGGCGTTATGCCTGACGCCGTGGTCTTGGCAGCAGCAGCGGACGCAGACGGTGATAGATGTTAGTCAGGATTCGGGGTTGCGCCGCGGCAGCTGGATGAATGCCGTCGGCCTGGAACATAGTGCGGTCGTCCGCGAAGCCTTGAAGCATGAAGGGAACCAGGGAAACATTCTGCTGTCTAGCGACCTCCGCGAACAGGCCTTCAAAACGGCGGGCGTACACCGGGCCGTAATTTGGAGGAATGCGCATCCCCGCGATCAGGACTTTCGCGCCTTGCTTGCGGCATGTTTCAACGATCGCGATAAGATTGCGCCGGGTTTCTTCAAGAGGATTGCCCCGCAAGCCGTCATTGCCGCCAAGCGCGACAATGACGACTGCGGGTCGATATTGCTGAAGAGCGCCTGCAATGCGATTGCGCCCGCCGAGCGTCGTTTCACCGCTGATACTGGCGTTTACCACCTGATAATCGAGGTTGTCGCGTTTGATGCGTTGCTCGAGTAGCGCAACCCAGCTTTCACCTTGCGCCAGGCCATAGCCGGCGGAAATGCTATCGCCGAAAACGAGTATGGTCTGCGTGGCTCCAATTGAGACCGGAACGATAACCAGCATCAGAAAAAAAAGAAGCAACCGCATGGCCGACACGTTCATGCCGCCTATTGTGAGGGCGGCCGGTTTGACGAAGCAAGTGTTTACCGGTAGTTCCGCCCTAACCATCCTCAAGGACATTTCCTTCGAGATCGAACGCGGTGAAGCAGTCGCGATTCTGGGCGCCTCCGGCTCGGGCAAGACTACCTTGCTGGCACTGCTAGCCGGGTTGGACGTTCCGACTTCGGGCCGCGTGGACATCGATGGGGAAAATCTGTTTGCGCTAGACGAAGATGGGCGTGCCCGTCTGAGACGAGAGCGCGTGGGGTTCGTGTTCCAGTCGTTTCAATTGCTGCCGGCACTGACCGCACTGGAAAATGTCATGCTGCCACTGGAACTCGCTGCAAACGCGAATGCAAAGGATCGCGCTTCGGACTGGCTTGCGAGAGTGGGGTTGGCTCAGCGCCTGACGCACTATCCCAGGCAGCTCTCCGGCGGAGAGCAACAGCGCGTCGCGGTAGCCCGCGCGTTTGCCGCCGACCCGCAATTGCTGCTGGCGGACGAGCCGACCGGCAATCTTGATTCCGCTACCGGCGAAGAAATCATTTCGCTCATGTTCGAACTCAATCAAGTTGCGCGCACCACGCTGCTGCTGGTCACGCACGATGAACTTTTGGCCCGCCGGTGTCCGCGCCGCATCGGACTCGCAGCGGGACAGTTGAGCAGCGATGAGCGGCGCTGAACTTGGTCTGTTTGCGGCGCTGAAGCTGGCCACGCGCATGTTGATGCGCGATTGGCGCGCGGGCGAGCAACGCCTGCTCGCGCTCGCGCTCACGCTGGCGGTGGCCAGCGTGACCACAGTCGCTTTCTTCGTTGACCGGGTCGAGCGTTCGCTCAGGACCGAGTCGAACCAATTGCTGGGCGCGGACCTCGTCGTCGTATCCGATCATCCGATTGAAGCGCGTTTCGTGCAGAACGCCGAACGCCTGGGATTGGCGTCGACGACAGCGGTGCGTTTTCCAAGCATGGCCCAATTCGGCGGCCGCACGTTATTGACCGAAGTCAAAGCGGTTGCGCCGGGCTATCCGTTGCGCGGCAAGTTGCGCATCCGGCCTTCCGAACAAGCAGCGGATGTCGAACCTCACCGCATTCCGTCTCCGGACCAGGTGTGGGTAGATGATCGGTTGCTGCGCCGGCTCGCGCTCAAAGTCGGTCAGCGCATCGCCCTGGGTGAACGGGAATTCCTAGTCGCTGCCATGGTCAGCGAAGAACCGGAATCGAGCGTAGGTTTCATGAATCTCGGCCCGCGGCTGATGATGAATGCGGCAGATCTTGCTTCCACCGGATTGATCCAGCCGGGCAGCCGTGTGACGTACCGGCTGTTCTTGGCCGGCGACAACAACGCAATCGCCTTATTTCGAGCGTTTGCTGTTGAGGCGATCGGCGCGGGACAGCGCGTGGAGGATATTCGCGATGCGCGCCCGGAAATAAAATCCGCGTTGGAGCGCGCGGAGCGTTTCCTTGGGCTGGCCGCATTGATGACCGTTATCCTGGCCGGCGTTGCGGTGGCGCTCGCGGCTAGGCGCTATCTGCAGCGCCACCTGGATGCCAGTGCAATCATGCGCTGCCTCGGGGCCACCCAAGCCTTGATCCTGCGTCTGCACGGATTGCAGTTCATGATGATCGGCCTGATTGCCGGATCTTTAGGCTGTGCGTCAGGTTTGGTGTTGCAATACGTGTTGGCAGCCGTGCTGGCACCGGTTGTGTCCGTCACATTGCCTGCGCCTGGCTTGCGGCCAGTGGTGCAGGGACTGGCGGCCGGTTTCGTGATGCTGCTTGCATTTGCCTTGCCACCGCTTATCGCCCTCAAGAACGTACCGACGTTGCGCGTTCTACGTCGGGATATCGGTGCGCCAGATGCCAAAAGCATTTCCGCTTACGCGTTGGGTGGTGCAGCGATTGCCGCGTTGGTGTTGTGGCAGGCACAGGAGCTGAAGCTGGGGCTTTACGTTTTGGCGGGCATACTCGGCATCGCCGGACTGGCCGCCGCACTTACATTGTTGGTGGTCCGGATGTTATTGCGCATCGGCCCGAGCGTGGGTCTCAACTGGCGCTTCGGTCTTGCCAACCTGCGCCGCCATCGCGCCGGCAGCATCGTGCAGGTCATGGCCCTGGGGCTCGGATTGATGGCGCTTATTCTGCTGACCCTGGTGAGAACCGATTTGTTGAACAGCTGGCGCAAAAGCCTTCCCCCGCAGGCGCCTAACCGTTTTCTGGTCAACATCCAGCCCGATCAGGTTCGTACGGTTGAACAATTCTTTGTGGATCACAACGTGCCATCTCCGCAATTGTTTCCGATGGTGCGTGGTCGTCTGGTGGAAATCAACGGCAAGTCGGTTTCGTCACGTGACTACGCCGAAGAAAGGGCGCGCCGGCTGGTAGACCGGGAATTCAATCTGTCCTGGGCACAATCGATGCAGCCGGACAATGCCATAGTCGAGGGCCGCTGGTTCGACAGCCGCGACGCTGGAAAACCGCTACTTTCAGTGGAGGAGGGCATCGCCAAAACGCTCGGTGTGAAGGCGGGCGATTCGCTGACTTATGAAATTGCCGGTTCGCGTCTGACCGCGCAAATATTGTCGTTGCGAAAAGTCGCGTGGGACTCATTCCGGGTCAATTTCTTCGTCGTCGCGCCCGCCGGATTGTTGGAAAAATTTCCAGCCAGTTACGTGACCAGCCTGCACTTGTCCGCCGAGCGTTCGGCGTTGCTAGACGAAGTGGTGCAACGCTTCCCGAATCTGCTGGTCATCGATGTGGAAGCCATCCTTGCCCAGGTGCAGCGCATGATGGACCAAGTGGTGAGGGCGATCGAATTCGTGTTTCTGTTCAGTATCGCAGCCGGGCTGCTGGTGCTGTTTGCCGCCCTCGGCAGCACCCACGATGAGCGTGAATTCGATGCGGCAGTCATGCGCACACTGGGTGCCTCCAGTGCTCAGTTGCGCGCCGTCCAGGCAGCCGAGTTTGCGTTGATCGGCGCGCTGGCAGGCTTGCTTGCAGCACTCGGCGCGACGCTAATAGGCTACGTACTAGCCGACCGCGTGCTGAATTTGCCTTTCACCATTGATCCCTGGGTCTGGCTTGCGGGTTTGCTGCTGGGTGCTGCCGGTGTGACGGCCGCGGGATTGCTGGGCACCGCCAAACTGTTGCGCACGCCACCAATGCAGATTTTCCGAACCAGCGCCTGAAGCTATTTGCGGATCGCCATGCAAAAGCGGTGCGGCGTTGTCGGACTGAGCAGGGCGTGAACTACAAGTCCCTGAGTGCGGGGAGCTTAATTGGTGCAACGCGTTCCATCGAGGGCATTAAGCGGATATTCAAAGAATTGCACTCATTCTTGTGGTACACTTCGCGACCTTTTTCGCCGCACCGCATTACATGACCCGCAACGTTCGTAACATCGCCATTATTGCCCACGTCGACCACGGCAAAACCACGCTGGTCGACAAGCTTCTGCGCCAGGCAGGGACCTTTGCCGCGCATCAACATATCGCTGAGCGGGTCATGGACTCGAACGATCTCGAGAGGGAGCGCGGCATCACCATCCTGGCCAAGAACTGCGCGGTGCAGTATCAAGGCACGCACATCAACATTGTCGACACGCCGGGACATGCTGATTTCGGCGGGGAAGTCGAGCGCGTGCTGTCAATGGTGGACAGTGTGTTGTTGCTGGTCGATGCCGTGGAAGGGCCGATGCCGCAAACCCGTTTCGTTACGCGCAAGGCGCTCGCACTCGGACTCAAACCGATCGTTGTCGTGAACAAAGTGGACCGCCCGGGCGCGCGCGCCGAATGGGTCGTGAACCAGACGTTTGATTTGTTCGACAAGCTCGGTGCAACAGAAGCGCAACTTGATTTTCCGGTGGTATATGCGTCAGCGCTCAATGGTTACGCCACCATGAGCCTGAACGAGCCGAGCACGGACATGCGCCCGCTGTTTGATGCGATCCTGAAATATGTTCCGGTACGCGATGCCGATCCGGATGCGCCTTTGCAAGTGCAGATTTGCTCGCTCGATTATTCCAGTTTCGTTGGCCGTATCGGTATTGGCCGGGTCGCGCAGGGACGCATCCGTTCGGGACAGCAGGTCGCCGTCATGCTTGGTCCGGACAGCGAACCGAAAATAGCCAAGGTCAATCAAGTACTGGTGTTCAAGGGCCTCGAGCGCACCGTGGTCGAGGAAGCCGAGGCGGGCGATATCGTACTGATCAACGGCATCGAAGAAGTAGGCATCGGCGTCACGCTAACCGATCCAGCGAATCCGAAAGCTTTCCCGTTGCTGAAGGTGGACGAGCCGACATTGACCATGAATTTTCTGGTCAATACCTCGCCACTGGCCGGCCGCGACGGTAAGTATGTCACCAGCCGGCAGATTCGTGAGCGCCTGGAACGCGAGCTGCAATCGAATGTCGCCCTCAAGGTCGAATTTACCGCCGATTCGGACACGTTTGTCGTATCGGGCCGCGGCGAACTGCATCTCACCATCTTGCTGGAAAACATGCGCCGCGAAGGCTACGAATTGGCGGTTGGCCGTCCGCGCGTCGTGATGAGAACCGTGAACGGCGCCAAAGAGGAGCCGTATGAGTTGCTTACCGTGGACGTTGAAGACACCCATCAAGGCGCGGTCATGGAAGAACTAGGTCGCCGGCGCGGCGATTTGCAGGATATGCAGGCTGACGGCAAAGGCCGCACGCGGCTTGAATACCGCATTCCCGCCCGCGGGCTGATCGGTTTCCAGGGTGAATTCCTGAACATCACTCGCGGCACGGGCCTGGCCAGCCACATTTTCGACGATTACGGTCCGGTCAAGGGCGACATGGAAGAACGCCGCAACGGGGTGCTCATTTCACAGGATAACGGCGAAGCGGTTGCGTACGCCTTGTGGAAGCTGCAGGATCGCGGCCGCATGTTTGTCTCGCCCGGCGATGCACTGTACGAAGGCATGGTGATCGGCATCCATTCGCGCGACAACGACCTGGTCGTCAATCCTATCAAAGGCAAGCAGCTGACCAACGTGCGCGCTTCGGGTACCGATGAAGCGGTGCGGCTGGTACCCCCGATCGAACTTACGCTGGAAAAGGCGGTTGAATTCATTGCCGATGACGAGCTGGTGGAAATTACGCCGAAATCAATCCGCATCCGCAAGCGTTACCTCAAGGAGCATGAACGCAAGCGCGCATCGCGCGACGCAACCACTGCGGCAGCGTAAGCCACTTAACGCACTGCCCAGGCAGCCCCTGTCGGGAGAAGCCTAAATAAAAAGGGACGACTGTATGGTCGCTCCCTTTTTTTCGTTCCGGGCACGATCGTCACGGCTTTTTATACCCATCCCCATCCCAACCTTCCCCTTGAAGGGGAAGGAGCACCACAGAGGACGTGGCCTGTCAGGGCACGTCGTTACGACGGTCACGGCCTTTACGATCGTCATGTCGTCACGAGCGTGACGGCCTTTACGCCTTGCCCGTTGGCGCTTCGGCATTTCACTCCTTCACCATAAAGCTAACGCAGAAGGGCAGGATGAGATGCCGGGTGGTTCAGTTATACTTCGGCGATGATTGAATTTTCCCTTGGCCTCGGACTTTCTGCCGCGACGCTGTTCGCAATCATTGTCCTGATTTTCATGGCAGCGAGTATCGTGCGCCGCCAGACGAGCCACCCCGACTCACTAGCGCGCGTGCTGGAAGACAAGCATGTCGAGATGATCAAGGATCTGAACGCCGGCCTGAACGGTCTTGGCGATCGTCTGAACACTGCGCAACTTGGTCTGTTCGACCGGTTGCGCACGACCATCACCCAGGAACTCACGCAGACCCGCAGCACTGTTGGTGCGCTTCAGGTCAAGCAGGTCGAAGAACTGTCCGCAACGCGGGAAACCACCACGTTGAAACTGGCGGAGATGACTGCCAACCTTCAGGTCAAGCACGATCAGTTGCGCAGCGAAGTGCTGACCCGCGTCCTGCAGACGCTGGCGGAGCAGAATCGCGCGGAGCAGGAACTGATTCAAACCACCATGCGCAATGCATCGGCTCAGTTATCGGCGTCCATGGAATTGTTGACGAAAACAACCGACGCCCGCCTCGAACAGATGAGCGGCAAGGTCACCGAGCGGCTGGAGGACGGCTTCAAGAAGACCAACGAAACCTTCATCAGCGTAATGGCGCGCCTTGCGACCATCGATGAAGCGCAGAAAAAAATAGACGGACTCACCAGCAACGTAGTGAGCCTGCAGGAGTTGCTCGGAGACAAGCGTTCGCGGGGAGCCTTCGGCGAAGTGCAGCTGGAAAACCTGGTGCGCAATATCCTGCCGGCCATGGCGTACGAATTTCAATACACTTTTTCGGCGACCGGCGCGCGCGCAGACTGCGTTCTGAAACTGCCGCCCCCGACCGGCATGGTGGCAGTCGATGCCAAGTTTCCGCTGGAGAACTACCGACGCATGTTTGGACAGGACTCGCCGGAATCCGAGCGCGTAACGGCACAGAGGCAGTTTCGTACGGACGTCAAAAAGCATGTGGACGACATCGCCAGCAAATACATCGTTGCCGGGGAAACGTCGGACGGTGCGGTCATGTTCGTTCCGGCAGAATCAATATTCGCGGAAATCCATGCCTACCATTCCGAGATGGTGGACTATGCGATGCAGCGCAGGGTATGGATTGTTTCGCCCACCACTTTGATGGCGGTACTGAATACCGCGCGGGCGGTAATGAAAGATGTGGCTACCCGTGAACAGGTACACATCATCAAGGATGAGCTTGGCAAGCTTGGGAAGGACTTCCAGCGTTTTGACG
Source organism: Burkholderiales bacterium (assembly GCA_045810225.1). Lineage (GTDB taxonomy): Bacteria > Pseudomonadota > Gammaproteobacteria > Burkholderiales > JACQAP01 > JACQAP01. Next base: position 9,241 of record JBJMWI010000044.1, on the reverse strand, counting down.
CACGCATGAAAAAGCTAGCCGACCACATCCGGATGGCGCATCAGGATGCGGAAGAAGTCCGCTTGTCGAGCGACAAGATCACGAGGCGCTTTGTACAGATAGAACGTGTTGAACTCGATCAACCGGATCAGATACGCGCTCTGGAGCGCGCACTGCTCGATGCACCGCAGGACGACGAGCCACAGATCCGACTGGAACCGGGGGCCTGACCGGTCACCCGCAAGTCCCATGTTCGGTCTTAGGCAGTGGCGCAGAGGCCGTATCCTCCGCAAGTCCCCAATCGATGACGCCACCTGGCAAGGGGTCACATCGCCTCTTGTATTCGTGGCCCGACTGCATGATGAGGAGCGTGCGCGGCTAAAACAATTGGCAACTCTGTTCCTGCACGAGAAGCAGATTTCTGCTGCAGGTGGGCTCGAACTCAGCTTGGAAATGAAACTCGGCATTGCGGTTCAAGCCTGTATCCTGATACTCGAACTCGGCATCGAGCATTACGAGGGCTGGGTTGAGATCATCGTTTATCCGGCGGAATTTGTTTCGCGCCACGAATTTCGCAATCCGGACGGGCTTGTGGAAACCGACCAGACTGCTTACGCCGGGCAGGCATGGCTGCGGGGTCCAGTCATTCTTTCGTGGGCAAACGTGGCGCATGCGGGCGATGTGGATGGCGTGAACGTGGTGATCCATGAATTCGCCCACAAACTTGACATGTTGAACGGCACCGCCAATGGCTTCCCACCGTTGCACGCCGGCATGGATCGTCGCGTGTGGTCGGAGGTATTCAATGCCGCCTATCATGATCTTCGCCGGCGAGTCAGGGCGGGCGAGCATACCGAAATTGACGCCTATGCTACCGAGTCACCGGGCGAATTTTTCGCGGTAGTTAGTGAAACGTTTTTCGAGATTCCCGATATCGTGAAGACTGTTTATCCCCAGGTGTACCAACAGCTGGCGCTGTTCTATCGGCAGGATCCGGCAAGCCGTCAGCTTCCTCGTGAATGGAGATTGCGCTAACCAATACCCCGTATCCGGCACCCAGCGGTCGCGGGGCTACCATGCGATCGCCAGTTCAAAGTCTTTACTGACTAATCCTGCGCCAAACCATCCAGCGCTCCCGCCCCGAAAATACTTCGATGGAATCGCTTACCGGTTTATCTTCGACCAGGGAAAACCACCGTCCCAGCAACGCTTGCAATTCCGACCGGCTAGTTCCGAACGGCGGGCCTTTTGGCGAGTCCGCGTAGAAGAAGAATCCGGCGATGGTGCCGGTCGGCCCCAAAAGTTCGGCGCTGCGTTCGGCGTAGCGATGCCACATGGTGCGCGGTAGAGCGCACAGGAAAGCGCGTTCATACATGACATCGAAAGGTTTGCCGAAATCGAATTCGAAAAAATCGGCGAGCCGCACCAAGTTTGCCAATCGGGGTAATGTGTGTTGTGCCGCGGCGATGGCGGCAGGACTGAAGTCGATCGCCAGCACGTCGAATCCTTGATCGGCCAGGAATGCCGCTTCATGGGCAAATCCACAGCCAGGGATGAGAACGCGCGCTCCATGCGGGAACGTTGACACTTCGTTGCGGAGCGACACGGGCACGTTTCCCGCATCCCACGGTGTCACATGATCGCGATAACGCGTTTCCCAGAATTCCGCCTTGGAACTGTCCTGTGCCATTGATGGCCCGGAGTCAGCGCATGGTGGCAATAAGCACCGCAACCGGGTAGGCATAGAGGATGCGCGAGCCTTCGATGGCGATTTGAATGCCCAGGCGATCATCTTGCGCCGACGTTCGGAACAGAGTGCGGATCTTGTCTGCGTCGCCGGGATTCGGGAACGAACGGGCCAGCAAATTCTCCAGCTCATCGCGCAATTCGTAGGACGTGATCTTGGCCTCGAGTAGACCGGCGGCACGGAACAGTGCCTGCAGTTCCGCGAGCGGCAATGCGCGAACATGAGAGGGATCACGTAGCAGCTCCATGCGGTTGAATGCGGTGGCTTTGGCGGCATCGGTAGACGTATGCATGTCCGCAACCAGAACGCTTCCGCCCGGGGCGCACACGCGCATCATTTCTTTCAGCACGGAAAGCGGTTCGATGAAATGGTGGAAACTGAAGCGTGTTACTACGATGGAAAAGCTCGCATCCGCATAGGGGAGGGCAGTGGCCTCCCCCAGGTCCCAGCTTACATTGGTCAACCCTTGACGCTTGGCCGTTGCCTGTGCGTGCTCGAGCATGGCGGGCGTCATATCAATCCCCGTTGCATGGCTCACCACTGGCGCGAAGGCGCAGACCACGTTGCCGCCCCCGCACGCGACATCGAGTACGGTATCCTCGGCCGCGGCATGGGTCACATCGATCAACAGCTGCAGTGCCTTGCGATCCGCGATGGTTTTTGCCGTCGAAAACGGCACCGCCTGCCGCGTGAATTGATCGACGATCCTGTCTGCATGAGCCGCACCGGCCGTATTTTCGGCGTTGTCCGATTTCATTTCAGCGGTCAGCCCGGGGACTCGCCGCCTTCAGGGCCGTAAAACATGACCCAGGTGCAGAAGTCGTCGGAGAAGTCCTCAAAGCGATGTTCAGCGCCGGCGGGCACGAACAGCATGTCGCCGCTCTCGAAGGAGTGGCGCTCAACACCATTGCGGAACCAGCCGGAACCGCGCGCAATGACATAGATTTCGTCGCCCGTATGGGGCTTTTGCAGATCCTGGCCAGTCGGGCAATACATCTTGACTTGCAGCGTGCCGTGTTCCAATACGACTGCGGACGGGATGCCGCCGCGAATGGCCGCAACGGCGTCAAGCGCGTCGGCAATGCTTGCTGCGCGCCGGTTCCCGGATGCTGTGAAGTTCTTTTCCGGCTTCATGAAGTAGTCTAGCTTTCCGCGAGCTGTTGCCACCGGAAGCAGTCTACCGTGTGATCATTGACCATGCCGACCGCTTGCATGAATGCATACACGATAGTGCTGCCGACAAACTTGAAACCGCGGCGCTTGAGGTCTTTGCTGATGGCGTCTGACTCAACAGAAACCGCGGGCACTTGCCCGGGAGAGTCCCACGCATTGCGTAGCGGCCTGCCGTTAACGAATCGCCAGAGATAAGCATCCAAGCTTTGGAATTCCTTCTGCACCTTCAGGCAAGCTTTTGCATTGACGACTGCCGATTCAATCTTCAACCGGTTGCGCACGATGCCCGGATTGTGCATGAGATTTTCCAGCCGGGCCCGGTCGTATTTCGCTATTTTGGCGGGATCGAAACCGGAGAATGCTGCCCGGTAGTTGTCGCGTTTGTTGAGGATCGTGGACCATGACAAGCCGGCCTGGGCGCCCTCGAGGATCAAAAATTCGAACAACACCCTGTCGTCGTGTTGCGGCACACCCCATTCGCGATCGTGGTAGTCGAGATATGCCTGGCTGCCCCCCTCGGCCCAACGGCAACGCTGCATGGTTGCTGGCTCTGCTGCCGGAGCGTTTTGGATGCCCGGGATTATATGCGGGCCAGCATGCGCTGGCGCCATTCGGCGATTGCCAAACCGATCGCCACCAGATAGCCCGCTGCAATAGCGAACAGCTGGCCATGGTTGACCGGTTTTCCGTAGAACAGCGCGCTCACCGTACAAACCAAAGCGATGTGGCTCAATAGCATGATCCCCTGGCTTGCATAAGCGGATAGAGAGGGTTTCTCGCCCTTCTCGTAAAGCGCAACGCCGCGCAAGCTGGTTAGGGCAACGCCCGATAACAACTGCACAGTCAATCCCACGGCTGCGAGGATTGCGATACCGGCAGCCGGTCTAACCCACCCCGGAGCAACCGCCGACAGCGCCGGAATCAGCAGATAGACCGCCGCAAAATAGAAAGCAAGGAGGATGAGCAAGCCCAAACCGAGGAGGAAATTAATGCGCGCAAACACCTGTGCTGACCGCTCCAGAAAAACCATGACTGCCCATGAGACCAAAGACACCGGGCTACGTCAATTGAAGTCGAAAGCCAATTTTCCAGACCACACCGTAAGCTTTACCGGAAAGCGCTCCAGAAAGTGCAAAAGCAACCTTTCTCGGGCACAGGAATCAAGCGCTTACTGCGTCAGACCCGGAATGGCACGTGGATTGCGTCAGGGCTGGATTCCAAACCAAACTACATAAAGGAGACAGAACATGGCCCGTTCCAAGGCCCCGGCAAAGTCCGGGCGGAAAGATGCGACGCAGATTCTTACCGCTGACCACAAGAAAGTTAGCAAAATATTTGCAGACTTCGAAAAAATCAAGGACCGCGACAGCGAAGGCAAGCAGCAACTCGTGAAGCAGGCATGTGACGAACTTACCGTTCACGCACAGGTAGAAGAGGAAATCTTTTATCCGGCGCTGCACGAAGCCTTGAAGGAGAACGACCAGGACCTGGTTGACGAAGCGGAAGTAGAGCATGCGTCGATCAAGCAGTTGATCGAAACACTGAAGACTTGTGATCCGGAGGATCGGCGTTACGACGCCAGTGTCATGGTTCTATCGGAGTACGTGAAGCACCACGTAAAGGAAGAGCAAGACGAGATCTTTCCCAAGGCGCGCAAGGCCAAGGATCTGGACTTGAACCAGATGGGTGAAGAAATTACTGCCCGCAAGATGCAGTTGATGGAGGAATTCGGCATGGAGATGGAAGAGATGCCGAAAACACAAAAGCGGCAAAGCTCGTCCCAACGCCACGCGTGATATGCCCGCCGGTTCGCGAGCGCTGTGGCCCCGGCGCCGCCGGGGTCCGGGCCTAATTCAGCCCGGCACGGTCGTTCCCGACAGGGAGTCGGCCGTGCAGTCGGCGCGCAAGGTCGGACTGCGCTACGTAAGCGACGCGAAGCCGGGAATCCGGCGGGAGCGCCTGCGCGGGGGATTCCGTTATGTCGATCCCGCGGGGAAGGCCGTCAAAGACCAGGCGACCCTTGCTCGCATCAAGGCGCTCGTGATTCCGCCGGCGTGGAGCGAGGTGTGGATCTGCTCCGATCCCAACGGCCATGTGCAGGTTACTGGACGTGATGCCAGGGGCCGCAAGCAGTATCGCTACCATCCCCTCTGGCGCAAAGCCAGGGACGAAAACAAATACGAACATCTCATCTCGTTTGGCAATGCGTTGCCGGCAATCCGCAGCCGGGTTGAAAAGGATCTTGCCTTGCCGGGTCTTCCGCGTGCAAAAATTCTTGCGACCATCGTACGCTTGCTGGAAACGACCATGATGCGTGTAGGCAATGAAGAGTATGCGCGGAGCAACGGATCCTTCGGGCTTACCACGCTTCGCGACAAGCATGTGCAGATTAATGGTCAGCGTCTTCAGTTCCAATTCCGCGGCAAAAGTGGCGTGCAGCACCGGGTTGAACTGAGCGATCTCCGGCTGGCGCGCATAGTCCGTCGTTGCCGCGATCTGCCCGGCTATGAGTTATTCCAGTATCTGGACGAGGAAGGAAATTGCCGGACGGTAGACTCCGGAGACGTGAATGAGTATCTGCGCGAAATTTCAGGATGCGACTATACGGCAAAGGATTTCCGTACCTGGGCGGGTACGCTGCTTGCCGCAATCGCGTTACGCGAATTCGAGACGTTCGATTCGCATGCGCAAGCAAAGAAAAACATGGTCAGGGCCATTGAATCGGTGGCGGAAAAACTCGGCAATACACCTGCCATTTGCCGCAAGTGCTACATTCACCCGGTCATCATGGAGTCCTACCTGGAAGGTTCCATGCTGGAAGCGTTGAAGCGCCGGGCAGAAGACGAACTGGTACATGATCTTCGGAATTTGAATGCGGAAGAAGCGGCAGTTCTGGCGCTGCTGCAGCAACGCTTGCAACGAGAACAAGGTAAGCCGGCCAAAAAACGACGCGCGCGCGCAAAGGCCCCGGCATCCCGGCGCCCGGCTCGTGTGGACGAGCGCTCGCCTCAATCGCCGATGTAGTTCGAAACCTCTATCAAGTTCAGATCCGGATCCCTGAAGTACACCGAAAGCAGGGTCCCGACCGCCCCGGTGCGCTTTACCGGTCCTTCGATCAGCACAACGCCCGACGCCTGCAGATGGGTTATGACTTGCTGCATGGGCACGGATGTAATCAAACAGAAATCGGCTGATCCAGGTTTCGGGCAGTCAGCCTTGGGCTCGAATTCCTTGCCCTGCTGATGCAAGTTAATTTTCTGCGAGCCAAACGCAAGAGCCTTGCGGCCTGGGCCGAAGTTCACGACTTTCATGCCCAGGGCGGCGGTATAAAAGGCGCAGGTATTTTCGATGTCCCTTACCGTGAGCACCAGATGGTCGATCCGCTCTATCTCCATGATTTGCTCCGCGCCGTAGTCAAGGCGCCAGTGCGGACAATGATAGCCGCATTGAGGTAAGCTGGTTTTGCTTCCGGTTGGTAACCGGGCTGCCATGACAATATTGGGAGATGCGATGAATTCATCCTGGACAAGACGCGACTTTCTGATCGGCACTGGCGCGGCCCTCGCGGCCACGCAGGCCATTGATCATTTTGACCCGTGCTGTGCAATGGCGGCGGACGCCAGCACGGCAAAGGATGAACTGTTCGAATTGCGGCCGGTCGCGGACGGCATTTATGCGGCGATTGCGGCGCCGCGCTACAAGGTTAATTCGAACGCCGCCGTCATCGTGACCAACGACGGCGTCGTGGTGGTGGATTCACACTCCAAGCCGTCGGCTGCTTTTGCACTCTATCAAGAGATTCAATCGGTCACCAAACAGCCCATCAAGCGAATTATCAATACCCATTTCCACTGGGATCATTGGCAGGGCAATCAGGTGTATGCGGAGGCCTTTCCCGGGCTGGAGATCATTACGTCAGAACGCACCCGGGAAAATCTGACACGACCCGGTGCCGGCTCGGGCGGTGTGCCGTACATCGAGAAGCAGCTTGAACTCGTTCCGAAGGAAATTGAAAAGCTCGGCAACGATCTGGCATCCGCCACCGATAGCGCACAGATCATGCGGCTGAAAGCGAATCTGCGCCAGGCCGAGACCTATCTGGAGGAACTCCGCCAGCTAAAGCCGGCACTGCCTACGCGCACATTCGATCAGACCGTGAGCCTCAACGTGGGCGAACGCGAAATTCAGATCCTGATGCTAGGACGCGGCCACACCGACGGCGACGTTTTCATCTACCTGCCGAAAGAACAAGTCGTCGCGACTGGCGATGCCCTGATCGACTGGATGCCGTTCATGAACGACGGCTATCCGGAAGACTGGGTGCGCACTCTGGACGCACTGGAAAAATTTGAATTCACACGCATCATCCCTGGCCATGGTGGTGTGATGCCCCGGGACCATCTGACATTCTTCCGCAGCTATCTAACCGATCTCGTGGCAGCCATCAAGAAAGCGCATGCGGACGGGGCAACGCTCGATGACATGAAACGTTCATTGCCTGATCAGTTGGCTATGAAATACGAAGCCGGCATGTCGAAGCATCCCCTCGGGCAGTATCGCGACCGGATCGGACTCAATATCGAAGTCGCTTACAACAAGGTCATCCGTAAGGCTTGAATACACCGCTTCGGGATCCAGCTCCATTGCCGCAGGTGGAAACTGCGCTTGGCGCCGGGAGCTTGTCCAAATAAGGGGGCGGCCGCAAACCGCTGACCTGCAGGAACGTTTGCCGCCGTAGGCAGTCTTTCTTGTTAGTACTTTCCGCAAATCATGCGCATGGACCTCGTCATCGCGCGTCCGGAAGGACTGTACTGTCCGCCGGGCGATTTTCACATTGATCCATGGCGGCCGGTCGAGCGGGCCGTGATTACGCATGCGCATGGCGATCACGCGCGCCCCGGCAGCGCGAAATATTTGTCGGTCACAGACAGTACTGCTGTGCTGCGAAAGCGGCTGGGCGATGTGGCCCTGGATTCGCTCGCCTATGGGGAAACTTTCCGCATGAACGGCGTGAAAGTCTCCCTTCACCCGGCCGGACATGTGCTTGGATCGGCGCAGGTACGCATCGAGTATGGCGGCGAAGTATGGGCTGTGTCGGGGGACTACAAGCTTGAAAGCGACGTGACTTGCCTGGCCTTCGAGCCGGTGCGCTGCCACACCTTCATCACCGAATCGACCTTTGGCCTGCCGATCTATCGCTGGATGCCGCAGCGGCAGATTTTCGAGGACATCAATGCTTGGTGGAGAGCCAATGCTGATGAAGGGCGCGCCAGTGTGATTTTTGGATATGCTTTCGGCAAGGCGCAACGCCTGCTTGCCGGCATCGATGCCAGCATCGGACCGATCATTTGCCATGGCGCAGTTGAAATTATTAACGAGGCTTATCGGTCTGCTGGCGTGAAGCTGCCGCACACCATCCGCGCTGGCGCTATCCCTGCGCCGGATTACAAGCGGGCACTCATTGTCGCGCCGCCTTCCGCACAGTCCACGCCCTGGTTGAAAAGATTCGGCAGCTATTCGGACGGCTTCGCATCTGGCTGGATGCAGTTGCGTGGCGCGCGCAGGCGGCGCGGCGTGGACCGCGGGTTCGTTTTATCGGACCACGTCGATTGGCCCGGACTGCAGCACGCCATATCTGCAACCGGCGCAACGCGCATTATTGTCACACACGGTTATGCGAACGTGCTTGCGAGATGGCTGCAGCAGCAGGGATTGCCGGCATCCACGTTCGAGACGGAGTATGGCGACGAAGAAACTGTCATGCCGGCAGACACGCATGATGAAGCGGGCGCACCCAGCGACGCAGCAGGGGCGCTCGGCGAGGCAGTGCTGAGATGAAACGCTTTGCGCAGCTGTACGCCGAACTAGACACAACAACGTCAACGCGGGAAAAATTGGCGGCACTTGCACGCTATTACGCCGCCGCGCCAGCAGCCGACGCGGCGTGGGCGACTTATTTCCTGGCAGGCGGAAAACCGCGCCAGGTGGTGCCGACGCGGTTGCTGCGGGAGATTGCATTACGTGCGAGCGGACTCGACGGCTGGTTGCTGGACGAGTGCTATCTTGCAGTAGGTGATTTCTCGGAGACAGTTGCGCTGGTGTTGCCTCCGCCTATGTTGGAGGACGCGACCGGGCTATCCGAATGGGTGGAGCAGCGACTCGCTCCGCTACGCGGCGCGGCTCCGGACGTAATCGAACAGCGGCTGCGCGACTACTGGGACAGACTGGGCACACGCGAACGTTTTTTGCTCGGCAAGCTGATTTCCGGCGCGTTTCGCGTTGGCGTTTCACGTTTGCTTGTGCAACGGGCGCTCGCAACTCACGCTGGCATAGACCCCAATA
>JBJMWI010000043.1:0-4743 GCA_045810225.1 Burkholderiales bacterium | reverse complement strand
ATGCTGGACATGGGCTTCCTGCCGGATATCAAGCGCATCATTTCAGTACTGCCGGTCAAGCGTCAGAGCCTGTTATTCTCCGCAACGTATTCGGACGATATCCGCGGGCTCGCAAAACAGTTTCTGGTCAATCCCATCAGCATCGAAGTCGCCCGGCGCAACTCAGCCACCGAGACGGTCTCGCATCTGGTTTACAAAGTCGAATCCACAGCGAAACGTGACTTGCTAACGCATTTGATCAAGACGCGCGATATGCGCCAGGTACTTGTGTTCTGCAATACCAAGATCGGCGCGAACCGCCTGGCCTACAAGCTCGACAAGGACGGCGTCGGCGCTGCGGCCATCCATAGCGATCGCACACAGGGCGAGCGCATGCTTGCGCTGGCGGAATTCAAGGATGGCAAAACCAAAGTGCTCGTTGCAACGGATATCGCGGCACGCGGTCTGGACATCGAGCAACTGCCGTTCGTGATTAACTTCGATCTTCCCGGCACGCCGGAAGATTACGTGCACCGTATCGGCCGCACTGGCCGCGCCGGCATGACTGGCGAGGCCATTTCCCTGGTGTCCGAGCAGGAACTGGATGATCTAGCCGCCATCGAGAAACTGCTCAAGTTTAAATTGCCGGTGCAGGACGCCGGCCGGTTTGAGCGGGAGCGCCCGTCCGCGTCGCCGCAAGGCGGTACTCGACGAGCGGAGCGCGGCACTGCGCGCCCCGAGGCTCACCGACGACCGCAACGTGAACCTCGCGCGCCCGCCGCAAGCACCGATCCGCTGTTCTCCAAACCGTACACTCCTTCCTCCACTCAAACATCAGTTCGACCCGCTGCGTCTACGGGCGGACCGGCTGCGTCTACGGACGGACGCAAGAAGCAGGTTGCGGCATTGCTTCTTCCACCTGTACCTGCGGAAAAACAGGACGCCTGAGGAACGTGTTTGGCTGCGATACCAGGCTGCCTGGTGCAAAGCATGTCCGAGCGGCTGCGTGAGCTGGTATCGGGACCGGACGAAAGCATCGGCCTTGCTGAAGCCGCGTTGCTAATTGCGGCCCACGAATACCCCGATCTTGCCGTGTCGGCTTACCTGTCGCGCATCGAAAAACTGGCGCACGCCTTGCGGATGCGCATTGGCGAAGATGCGACTGCACTGGAGCGCATCGCCGAACTGAACCAGTTTATGTTCCGCGATCTCGGCTTCGCGCCGAACACCGAAAACTACTACGATCCGCGCAACAGTTTCCTGAATGAGGTGCTCGAGCGGCGCGTCGGCATTCCTATTACGCTGTCCGTCATCTACATGGAGTTGGGACGCAGGATCGGCTTGCCGCTGCAGGGCGTGAGTTTTCCCGGACATTTCCTGGTCAAGTGCCCCGTGCCCGAAGGCGCCGTTGTGCTGGACCCGTATTCCGGAGGTATTTCTCTCGGCCTGCAGGATTTGCAGAAGCGCCTGCGCGAAGTACGCGGCGGCGAAGTTTCCCGCGCCATCGTCTCCGAACTGCTCGTCTCGGCGAGCAACAAGGAAATCCTGGTGCGGTTGCTGCGCAACCTCAAGGCGATCTACTTACGCAGCCAATCACTGGAAAAGGCATTGCCCCTCATGAACTGGATCATCGCAGCCGCGCCGGAGCAGAGCGCCGAACTGCGCGACCGCGGCCTGATATACCAGGAACTGGAATGCCCGCGCGCAGCGCTGGGCGATTTCCAAGCTTATCTGGAGCGTTCGCCATCGGCGGATGATGCAGCCGCTATCGGTGCTCGCATTTCAGAACTGCGCCAGGAAGCAGCGCGTTTGAATTGAAATACCTGCGCTCTCCGTCTCCGTATTTGTTGCTGACCCTGACTGCGTTGTTCTGGGCCGGCAACTGGGTCATCGGGCGAGCGATGCGCAATGACATTCCCCCCATCGCAATGGGATTCTGGCGCTGGAGCATCGCGCTGTTGATCCTCCTTCCCTTAACCGCGCCGGAATTGAGTCGCAAATGGAACGTTGTGCGCTCGAACTGGCTGATCCTCGCATCACTCGGAATTCTCGGCGCGATCGCCTTCAATACGCTGATCTATGTGGGCCTGCAGTACACCGAAGCGACCAACGGTGTCCTGTTCAATTCCGTTTCTCCGATTCTGATCATTCTTTTGTCTTGGATAGTGACCCGTCAGCGCATCTCTGCGCTGCAAGGCTGTGGCGTGCTGTTGTCGCTGGCCGGCGTACTGGCGATTGTCGCTCGTGGCGACCTTGGTTTGCTGGCAGCATTTCATTTCAATCATGGCGACGTCTGGTTGATCATCGCCATGGTGCTGTGGGCTCTGTATACCATCGTGCTGCGGCAGCGACCGCCTGAACTTTCCGCGGTTGGATTTTTGTCTGCCATGCTGCTGCTGAGCCTACCGTTTCTGCTGCCGTTTTACCTGGTCGAGCTAGTTAGCCGTGGCGGCTTTGCATTGACCCCTGCGACTATCTGCGCTCTCGCTTACTACGGCACCGTCCCGTCCATCGCCGCATACCTTTTCTGGAATCGTGGCGTTGCTCAAGTCGGCGCGAACAAGGCTGGTCTGTTCGCCCACCTGATGCCGCCGTTTGGCGCGCTTCTGTCGGTTATTTTTCTAGGGGAGCGGCTCTATGCATATCACTACGCAGGTGCCGCGATGATATTCGCTGGGATTTATCTCACAACGAGAAAGACCGTAACCGTCGTGTCCCGCAAGGGGATACCGGGCTATCGCCCATAACGGACGTGATGGGCGCAAAAGCCGTGACGATCGTCACGTCTCAGAATTTGACTGACAATCCTATCGAATGTACGGAGGAGTCCAGCCCTACGCCGACGCCCGGGCCGTAGGCATTGCTGCCGGTCAGTTCGGAATAGCGCTCCGATTCGGCGTGGAAGGTGATCGACTTGGTCATCTCGTAACTCAGGCCTATGCCATAGACCTTGCCCAAAGGCTCATCCGCACGATGAGTGGCATCGTCCAGAGAACCTTTTTGCCAATAATGCAGGCCAAGCCGGCCGTGGAGGGACAAACCATATTGCAAGGGGAGGGTAGCAACGCCGGTCAAGCTCCAAGTCGACCCATAGCAGGTGCGGTTGGCATTTACGGAGCCGCCTTCGTTACAGCCGGAACCGCTGTCGCCGAACTGCGTCTGAGCCCCTTCGATGGCAAACCCATGTCCAATCCGATAGCCTCCGAACTGCCGTACCGCATTGAGGCTGTCCGTACTGGTTCCGGGTGGGCTGAACGTCGAGGTACCGGGCAGCGTGCCGCGCACGCCGACTGAATCGCTCAACCCCCAAAATCCCTTGTTTTGACCGCCGTACCAGGAATCCGGGGAGCTCGTATTAGGGATGCCGTTCTGCGCAAGAGCCGAGCCGCTCGCCGCCACGAGCGCCCAGACTACGAGAACCTTGAGCGATGAGTCGAGGGTCGTCATCATTGTTTGAACTCCTCCGCGGTAATTTTAGCCAATTTGTCAGCCTTGTCTGCCACATTTCCATGGAATCGCAGCAATACAACACTCCGGAAGGACCAGTCCCTCAGACCACGCGTCAGTCGGAAATGTTCGCCAACCGGATCGCCAAAAACCATAAGCATTTGGCTAAATGGGCAAAAAACAACGGTATCGAATGTTTCAGGGTCTATGACCGGGACATTCCGGAGCTTGCCTTCGCGCTCGATATCTTTGCTGATCGTGCGCATTTGCAACAATACAGCGCCCCCGTTATGGCCCCTGGCGCCCAGCGCGACTGGCTTGCCGCAATGCATGAGGCGGCGGCCCGCGCGCTCAAGCTGCCGCGGCCAAGCGTTACGCTCAAACAGCGTCAGGGCCAGAGCCCGGACGACCAATACCGCAAGCTTGCGACCCGGACCGCCGATTTCGTGGTGAACGAAGGTGGACATCGATTCATCGTTAACCTGAGCGGACATCTGGACACCGGACTGTTTCTCGATCATCGCCAGACCCGCGCGCTGGTCGGAAGCCTGGCCCGCGGCAGGCGGGTGCTGAATCTATTCTGCTACACCGGAAGCTTCAGCGTTTACGCGGCAAAAAACCAGGCCGCTGCCACGACCAGCGTCGACCTCTCGAAAACCTACCTGGATTGGGCCAAGCGTAATTTCGATCTGAACGGCATTGACCATGGACGCAACCGCCTGATACAAGCCGATGCCGTGCGTTTTATCGAGACCGAACGTGCTTCGCGCGACCGCTACGAATTGGTCGTGCTCGATCCGCCGAGCTTTTCAAATTCAAAGCGAATGCACGGCGTACTCGATGTGCAACGCGACCATGTCGCGCTGATACGCGGATGCATGGAACTGCTGGCGCCTGGCGGTGAACTGCTGTTTTCAACCAATTTGCGCACCTTCAGGCTCGATGCTGCGCTTGCCGATCTGCCCATGGAGGAAATATCTGCGCAGACCGTGCCGCCTGATTTTAGAAATCGCAGAATTCACCGATGCTGGCGGGTGAAAGGGCCGTGACATCGTCACGTTCGTTATGGTCGAAGACCGGTATCCCCGAATGGGGGCACGGCCGTTACGGCTTCACTTGTGTTATTTTCCTGCTACCGAACAATTCAACAGGCCTGAATGAGCGCAGAGAGTGTCGTTCCGCTGCACGAACAAGTTGTAACCTTCCTCGAGCGTGGCATCGGCTCCGATCACGATGCCTATGAACTGGCCGGCTGTTTCCAGGCATTGGCCAACGCGCAAAGCCTGGCGCAGCGACTGGACGCACTGATCGCACTCA
>JBJMWI010000042.1:0-10557 GCA_045810225.1 Burkholderiales bacterium | reverse complement strand
AGCTCGCGGTCCTCGCGAAAGTCCTTCGGCACTTGATCAGCCAGCGTGCCGAACACCAGATTGACGGTATTCTGAAAAAAGCTTCGGTCGCTCCACATGCCCAGCATCCACCCCAGTCCGGCGTTGCCGCCGGCAAACAGGCTCGGCGCGGGAAAGCGGCGTTCGAGCTCGCGCAGGATGATCTGGGTGTCACAAAAAATGTCCGCGCCGATTTGCAAAGTTGGCGTGCGCCGGTAGCCCCCGGTCAAGGGCATCAAATCGGGACGCGGCATGATGCGTGGAATCAGTACCGAGCTCCAGGCAATCTGCTTGATGCCGAACACGATGCGCACTTTTTCCGAGAACGGCGATTTTTCGAAGTGGTGCAGGATGATCGGGTGCGTCACCATGTTGTGCCTTAGCGCAGAAACGCAATTAGATTATCGAGGACCTCGTCCGGCTTCTCCGCCATCAAGGCGTGTCCGGTGCCTTCGAGCGTGACGACCTTGACATCGGATAACTCGGAAACCAGTGCCTTTGCGAGCGTTACCGGCGTCATCTGGTCGCGTGCGCCGAGGATCATCAGTACCGGGCATTTGCTATTTTTCGCGGCACTCGCTCCGCCGACATAGCTGTTGCAAGCGCTGAAGTCGGCATGCAGCACGCCGGGTGCCGAGCGCTCCAGCAGCCGCATGCCTGCGCCCATCATCCACATGCCCGGCGTGCGGTTGCCGCCAAGCTGTGCCGCGGCGCTGTGCGAATAAACGTTGATCATGTCGAACGCTGCATGGTCGTTGGCTTTCGAGCCGTTTAGCAGCGGAGCGGACACCGGCATGGGAACCCCGCAACCGACCAATGCAATCCGCGATATCCGGCCGGGATAACGTGACGCGCAGTCCAGCGCAATCAATGCTCCCATGCTGTGACCAACCAGCGCGGCCTGCGTCGCACCGATTTCGTCCAGCAGTCGGCTGATCCAGTTTGCCGCCTGCTCAATGTTAGTAAAGGCGGACGCTTGCGATTTCCCGTGGCCGGGAAGATCGATCGCAAAAGCATTCCAGCCGTGGTAGGCAAAGAAGCGGCTTTGCAGCGCCCATACGCTGTGGTCATGCGCCGCGCCGTGGATGAATGCGACGGTCGGCTTGCTGGCATCGAACGCGCGGTTCGCCGTGTAGGCGTATGTCTTCTTGTTGTCGACGCTCAGGTACATGGCAATGTCGTGGTGGGTGCAGCAGCGGGCTGCAAAGGATATACACTGATGCCAACCGCGCGCAACAGGAACAGCAACGACGTGCGGGGGTTGCAAAATGAATGCGCCGTCGAGCGGCGCCTATCAATCTGCCAAGGGAGGAACGAATCATGTTTCAGAAGCGCAGTGGAATGATCATGTCGGGAATGGTGCTGGCGTTCACGGTCGGCATTGCGGTCGGACAGAATGCGGCACCGACGGCAAACAAAGGCGTCAATGTGGGCGCCCCCACGTTCCTCGATCTCACGGATGAGATCGACAGCGTGGCGGGCAGGCAATTGCGCATGCGGGTGGTGTCGATTGATCCGGGCGGCGTGGTCGCGCTGCACAGCCATAATGGACGCCCGGCCGTCGCATATGCCCTGCAAGGCACCTTGGTTGAACACCTCGAGAACGGCGATGTGCGTGAGCATCCGCAAGGCGAAGCATGGACCGAGGATAAGAACACCACGCACTGGGCGGAAAACAAGAGCAACCAGCCGGTCAAGGTCATCGCCGTCGACGTGTTCAAACCCTAACGGCTGTCCGGCGCCAAACAAAGCCCGCCATGGAGATCGGCTGAAACGGTCGCTCCGTGGCGAAGCTTTGCGTTGTACCGGATGCTATTTTTTAGCGGGATCTTTCAGCGAGCATTTCCAGCCGGTCGCAGTAGAATTTTTCGGGATCGCCGGCGGAAGGTTGGCCATGATCGATGGCAACGACTCGGCAAAGGTCCTCTCGCATTCCTCAACGGACTTGATGTTCGGATTGAACACGACGTACCGGTCTATGTCGGCATCGTTCTTGAGCGAGATCTCGACGTATACACCCGGCGCCTGTTCCTGCTTGCATCCGGCCACGCCGAACGCGCACACCATGGCGAGACTAATTGCGGCGTTCTTCATCGGCGTTCTGCTTGTCGGATTACGACATCTTGCGGGTCAGGCTTTTTGCGAAGCACGTAACGCCCGGCTTAAATCCTCGATCAGATCCTCAATATTCTCGAGCCCGACCGACAAGCGCACGGTGCCTTCGGTGATGCCGGACGCCAGAAGCGCGGCATTGTCCATGCGATAGTGCGTCGTGGTGGCCGGATGAATGACCAACGACTTCGCATCGCCGACATTGGCCAGATGAGAGAAAATCTTCAGCGCTTCGATGAATCTGCGTCCTGCGGCGCGGCCGCCTTTCAAGGTGAATGTGAATACTGCGCCGCATCCGCGTGGCAGAAGTCTTTTGGCCAACTCATGGTCCGGATGTGATGCGAGTTCGGGATAGGAAACGGATTCGACGGCTTCGTGCGCGGACAGGAACTGCACAATGGCGCGCGTGTTGCCAACGTGTTTCTCCATTCGCAGGCCGAGCGTCTCCATGCCCTGAAGAATCTGAAATGCATTCATCGGGCTCATTGCGGCGCCGAAATCGCGAATGCCTTCGCGGCGCGCGCGCAACAAAAACGCCGCGGTGGTGGATTCCTCGGTGAACACCATGCCATGGAAGCCGGCATAGGGCTCGGTCAGCGTTGCAAATTTGCCGGATTTTTCCCAATCGAACTTGCCACTGTCCACCACCAGTCCGCCAATTGCCACGCCGTGACCGCCAAGAAATTTGGTGGCCGAATGAAACACAAGATCCGCACCCCAATCGAACGGGCGCAGCAGATAAGGCGTCGTAAACGTTGCGTCGACCAGCAACGGCAAGCCGGCATCGTGCGCAATGTCCGCGACACGCGCGATATCGAGCACGTCGAGGCCGGGATTGCCAAGAGTCTCACCGAACACGAGTCGGGTATTGGGACGAATGGCTTTGCGAATAGCATCCACGTCGCGCGGATTGACGAAGGTTGTGTCGATGCCGAAGCGTGGCAGCGTGTATTGCAGCAGATTGTGCGACCCGCCGTAGAGCGAACGGGAGGCGACGATGTGAGACCCGGCGCCCATCAGCGTAGCAATTGCCAGGTGCATCGCGGCCTGTCCGCTCGCTGTGGCGATCGCGCCGACGCCGCCTTCCAACGCGGCAATGCGCTCTTCCAGTACTGCATTGGTCGGATTGGAAATGCGCGTATAAACGTGACCCGCGCGTTCCATGTTGAATAGCGAAGCGGCGTGGTCGGTATCCTTGAACACGTACGATGTCGTGAAGTACACCGGCTGCGCACGCGCGCCGAATTGCGTATCGGGCTGCTGCCCGGCGTGCAAGCTCAAGGTATCGAACTGGTAGCTTTTCGGTCCTGGCATGGCAATGGCGACGACGTGACGGCGTTGGATCAGTAGAAGGCGCCGCGGGCAGTCACCGGCCAGACGCATTCGACCTTGTCTGCACGCAGGCCGACGATCCAGTCATAGAGGTTCACGGTAGGATCGCAATGGCCCGGGATCAGGCGCAGTTTGTCGCCGATTGTGACACGAGTGCCATGCGCCAGCTTCAATACGCCGTGTTCGTCGGACGCTTTCAGAAATTCCAGGCCCGGAAAATCGGCAACCAGCGGCATGCCCGAATCTACCGACAAGGCCTTGAGCCCCGCATCGACAACGGCGCGCTCCGGGCTGGCATGGCTCATCACTGTGGCCCAGACGTAAAGGCTTTGCTCGAAGGCCTGCACCGGCTTGCCGTCTTCGCCGAGATTACGGTTGTAATCGGCGTCCATGAAGATGTAGGAGCCCGGCTGGATTTCGTTATACACACCGCTGGCCGCCTCCAGCAGATAAGTGCCGGTGCCGGCGCCGGTGATGATCTCAGGCTTGAGTCCCTGTGCTTGCAGCGCTTCAACGGTATCGCGTACATATTTGACGGCGCGCGCAATAGCCGCTTTGCGCTCTGCCGGTGTGCGCGCATGTTGTGCGGCCCCCTGATAGGCGTGCAGCCCGGCAAACCGCAATTGCCTGGTGCCTGCGATGCGTTGCGCGAGATCGACGCACGCCTGGCCCGGTTCAACGCCGCAGCGATTGCCACCGACATTGACTTCCACCAGCACGTCGATTTTCGCACCGGCCGCGCGCGCCGCCCCGTCCAGATCAGCGACATTTTGCTGGTTGTCGACACAGACACTGATGCGCGCGCGCCGGGCCAGTGTCGCCAGGCGGGTGAGTTTTTGTGCGCCGACCACTTCGTTGCTGACCAGCACGTTCATGACGCCGCCTTCCACCATGGCCTCGGCTTCGGAGACTTTTTGACAGCACACGCCGATGGCGCCACGCGCCATCTGCCGAAGTGCGATTTCTGCGCATTTATGCGACTTGGCATGCGGCCGTACGCGAATGCGCATGCCTGCGAGCGACTTGTCCAGGCGGTCCAGGTTGCGCTCGAAAGCATCGAGGTCCAGCAACAGCGCCGGTGTATCGACTTCAGCTAGGCTCATGCCCGGACGGGCCGGGGGAGCGGGGCGCGTATTCATTTCTGCTTTTATGCCGGGCTTATATTCGCGCTTTGGTGGGCTCGTGTTGCAGCCTAGCGTCCCGTTTCGCAATCGGTGCGCAACACGTTGCCGGCGCTCTCCACGCTCCAGTTTTTGCCGTAAGAGCCGAACACTAGATCTACCACGGCCGTCATATTTTTCTTTTCCACCGGATCGTTGTAGCTGCGCTTTTCCAGCTCAGCAAGCGCCTGGTCGCGCGACTGGCCTTCCTTGCGCCACCTCATCGCCTCCGAGGCGAAACTGCCAATGTCGGCGCAGGTCATGGTGCCGAGCGGATAAGGCGCCGCCATGGCTGCCGCGGAAAGCAGTATCAGCAGGCCAGGCACGATTCGTTTGAGCATAGGGAAATCCTGCGGAAATTGAAATTGGCGGAGTAGAATTTGTCCGCGGACAGCTTGCGCATTTTAAGCGTTCGGACAGGGGAATGCCATGTCACTGGAAGGATTGGCCGAAGCCATGCCAATACGCTGCCTGCTGGCCGCGTTCGCGCTTGTCGTTGTTTGCGCCGGTGTGGGTGCGGCCCAGCCTGACAACAACGAAACGCGCAAACAGGCGCTGGCGCAGTTGCAGGGAAAAGACAAGGCCGGACGGGTGGCCGCGTGCGCAGTACTGGCGGAAATCGGCAAACCCGAGGATCTGCCGTTATTGCATACGCGCCTGTTTGATGACGACAGCCGCGTTCGCGATGCCGCGGAAGCCGCAATTTGGGCCGTCTGGAGCCGGTCGGGCGATACGGCGGTGGATGAGCTATTCATGACAGGCGTGGAACAAATGCGTAGCACGAACCTTCAAGCGGCGGTGGAAACCTTCAGTCGCATCATTGCGATGCGCCCTGAATTTACCGAGGCCTGGAACAAGCGCGCGACGGTTTATTTTTTGCTGGGCGATAATGACTTGTCGCTGAAGGATTGCGATGAAGTCTTGAAAAGAAATCCCCGGCACTTTGGCGTACTGGCGGGTTACGGCCAAATTTATGTGCGGAAGCATGATCTGACGCGCGCGTTGGAATATTTTGAACGTGCACTGGCGGTCAACCCAAACATGGCCGGCGTGCAGGCTTCCATTGAAGCCATTCGCAAGGCCTTGACTAAACGCGGCGAGCGCTTCATCTAAAAACAAGCAAGCGTGCTGTTGGCCCCGGCCAGGCGCGCGATCGGTACTGCGGGTTTCGGAAACCCGATGGACATGGACATGAACCAGGCAACGCAGGCAATCCCTCGAAGCACGGCACGGGCCGTGCTCGAGTCGCTTTATAGCGGTCTGAACCTGGGCTTGTTTCGACATTCCGGCGCATTAAGGTCCTCGGTCGACTCCACGCATTTCGTTGTCGTCGCGCTTGCGTTGCTCGGACTAAGCGGCGCATGGTCTTTTGTGCTCTCCGGGTCGGGGGCGGTATTCAGCCCGCAAGCGCTTGCGTCGCAGCTGCTATGGGTGCCGCTGGCATTGCTTGCCGGGCATCTGGTGACCCGTGTACTTGGAGACGACCGCTATTTACTGCAAGTCGGGACGACAGTCGGCGCGATCGGCATCGCGCTGTCTGTCGTGTCTGGCGTGGTCTGGTTCGCAGTGGATCGTGCCTGGATCAAGGTGCCGGCTTTGCTCGGTGTGAACGGTGTGTATGATTTGTTGTTCGCCTGGTGGGCGCTGGCGATTGTGGTGGCGATAAGGCGCATGACGGTTTCTGCGGCTCGCCATACGCTCTGGCCGGTGTTCATCGTAGCGCTCATCGTTGTGCTGCCTGCTTATGTGCTGGCTCCTGAGCCGTTATGGGACGCGCCCGGACAAGAACCGGCGGAAGCAGGAGCACGCCCGTTCAGTGAGCGTGCTCTTTATGCGCAACCCGAGCTATTGCGTAAGGCGGAGCAGCGCTTGAAACCTGAACGTGCCGGCGTGGAAGACCTGTATTTCATCGGCTTCGCGCCTGACGCTTCCCAGGATGTGTTCATGAAGGAAACCCTGTCCATCGGCAGGCTGGTAAACGAACGGTTCGGCGCGGAAGGGCGCGGCGTCAATCTCATCAGCCACCCCGGGGTGCTGGACACACTGCCGATTGCAACGCTGACTAGCCTACGTCATGCACTGCACGCAATCGGCAGCCGCATAAATGCGGAGGAAGACGTGGTATTGCTGCATCTCACTTCGCACGGCTCGGAGAACCATGAACTCAGCGTCGCCTTTTATCCACTCGAATTGCGAACGATCGGTCCTGAAGATGTGCGCGCTGCGCTGGACGATGCAGGCATAAAATGGCGCATCGTTGTGATTTCTGCGTGTTACTCGGGCGGATTCATCAGCGCGCTGCAGGATACCCACACGCTGGTCATTACCGCATCGGATGCAACCCATACCTCGTTCGGTTGTGGCAATGCATTCGACTTCACGTATTTCTCCAAGGCGTACTTCGATGAGGCATTGCGCCACACTTATTCATTCGAGAAAGCCTTCTCTACGGCGCAACGGCTTATCGCGGCGCGCGAAAGACAAGAAGGTCTGGAAGCGTCCAATCCCCAGATGGCCCTGGGTCACGCCATCCAGGCCAAGCTTTCCAACATGGCCAATAAATGGTCCGAGGCTGCCCATGAGAAATAACCGGATCGCCGCGCGCGCGCTTGCACTGGTGCTTGCGTTGGCGTGTTTTTGTTTGACGGCCGGCGCGGAAGATTGGACGCCGCTGAGCCGGGCAAAAGCGCTCGAGCAGACGCGCAGCAGCCAACTCGATAAACGCCGCATTGCGTACGGCCGGCTGGCGGAAGTCGGCACCATGGAGGACATTCCGCTTCTGCTTACGGCGCTCTGGGACGAACACGCAGAAATCCGCGGCATCGCGGAGCAATCGGTATGGGGGATCTGGCTGCGGACTGACGATCCGGTCGTCGATCCGCTGTTTCAGACCGGCATGCTGTTGATTACCGAGGACAAGGTAAACGCCGCCATTGAGAAGCTCAACCAGGTCATCGAACTAAAACCTGACTTTGCGGAAGCCTGGAACCGTCGTGGCAATGCTTACGCGGCGCTCGGGGATGAAAGCCGTGCGCTGGCCGATTACGAGCATGCCATCGCATTGAATCCGTATCAATTCGGCACTATGGAAAGCTGCGCGGAGATCTGGCTGATGCGCAGCGACTATCGCAAGGCAGCCGAATATTTCCGTCGCGCGCTCGACCTGAACCCGAACCTGGCAGACGCAGCCGAGGCGCTGCACGAGCTCGAAGAGAAACTCGAGAACGATCGAATCTGAAGGGCCGTGAAGATTGTGAATCCGTGAATATCGTGAATGCGTGAATGCGTGAATGCGTGAATGCGTGAATGCGTGAATACCAAGCGTTACCGGTATTGACGCTATGAAGCTATTAGGGCTATTACCGCTTTTTCGGCAGTTCTATTCCCGACATCGCCTGATACATTTTCACTACTGCGGAGTCGTCTTCGTAACCCAAACCCGCGCCGGCCGCACCGAGGAACAACTGGTGCGCGGCCGCAGTCAGAGGCAGCGGGAATGTCATTTTCCTGGCGGAGTCGAGCACGATGCCAAGGTCTTTGACGAAAATATTAACCGCGGAACGCGGCGTGTAGTCGCCATCCAGAATATGCGGCACGCGGTTCTGAAACATCCAGGATGAACCGGCACTGTTTGAGATGACTTCGTAAACGACCTTTGGGTCGGCGCCCACGCGAATGGCGAGCGCCATCGCTTCGGCGGACGCGGCGATGTGCACGCCGGCAAGCAGCTGATTGATCATTTTTACTTTGGACCCGGTGCCAGCTTCTTCGCCAAGTTCGTAGACCTTGACTGCAATTGCCTTGAGCACTGCATCGGCTTTGTTGAATGCCGCTTTCGAACCGGACGCCATGATCGAGAGTTCGCCCGTAGCGGCGCGCGCGGCGCCCCCGGAAACCGGAGCATCGATCAACAGCAGTCCTTTTGCATCGAGGCGCTTGCCCAGATCGATTGCAAATTCCGGTGCGACCGTGCTGCTGGCGATCACGACCGAGCCGCTGGCGAGAGTCGATACCGCGCCATCCTTGCCGAACAGAACTTCATTGGTCTGCTCGGCATTGACCACCAGCACGATAACCACTCCGGCGTTGCGGCCCACCTCGGCTGGATTGTTTGCCGCCACGCCGCCTTCCTTCTCGAATGCTTTTGTAACCTCGGGTCGCGCGTCGCAGGCATGAACCTGGAATCCCTTCTTCAGCAAGGTGCGCGCAACACCAAGACCCATCGATCCCAATCCAATGACGCCTGCTGTCGGTTTTTTTGTTGTGGCCATGTCCCTGCTCCTCTATCGAGCGTTCGATTGTTTTTGCACCCGGGGCAATTCTTTGCGAGGATAGCGGCCGGCCGCAAGGCGGCCCTACTTGTGCGTCCGTCCCATGAAGAAAAATCCGAGGTTGATGCTGTGTGCCGCGTGCGCCCTGGTGCTTGTACTTGGCTCTTGCCACAGCAACCCGCATTATAGCCCGGTGAAATCGCATCACACCCAAGACGGTTTTCGCAACAACTATCCGACGCCGGAGCGTGGCAGTTTCTGGAAATGGCAGTGGGATCGCTGGACCAAGGGCGTTCCTGATAATCCGAAAGACGGGTACGCCTTTGCCTTAATGAAGCCTGACGTCGCCTATCTCGCCGCTAATCGCAGCGAACCGACACTGACCTGGATTGGACATGCAAGCTTTCTGGTGCAGGTCGGCGGCGTAAATTTGCTGACCGATCCAATGTTCAGCGAGCGCGCTTCGCCGGTTTCCTTTGCCGGACCAAAACGCCACGTGGAACCTCCGCTGGATCTTGGTTCGCTGCCGCATATCGATGCAGTGGTGGTCTCGCACAGCCATTATGACCATCTCGATCTGCCCACGGTCAAACGCCTGAACGCACAGCAGGGAGGGGCGCCGCGCTTTTTCGTGCCGCTGGGCCTGAAACAATGGTTCCACTCGAACGGGATCGACAATGTTTCCGAACTCGACTGGTGGGACAGCGCGGAACACATGGGATTGAAACTTACGCTGGCCCCTGTGCAACATTGGAGTTCCCGCACGCCGTGGGATCGCAACCGGACCCTGTGGGGATCCTGGGTCATCGAGCAGACGCATATGCGTTTGTACTTCGGCGGCGATTTCGGCTATTCCGAGGACTTGGCCGATATCGGCAGGCACTTCGGCAGTATTGACCTGGCGATGTTGCCCATAGGCTGTTACGAGCCGCGCTGGTTCATGAGCGTAATGCATGTCAATCCCGAAGAAGCCGTGCGTGCGCAACAGGATCTGCATGCGCGTTATGCGGTCGCAATGCATTGGGGCACGTTCAGGCTGACCGACGAAGCACTGGACGAGCCGCCGCGCAAGCTTGCCGACGCGTTGAAGCAGGCCGGCGTTGCACCGGAACGCTTCTTCGTCATGCGGCATGGCGAAATGAGGAAGCTGGACTTCCTGGCACCCGGTTCCCCATGACGCAGACTCAACCCAATGCCTCGCTCGCACCGCCCAGCGCCGCTGATCTGGTTGCAAAGATCAGGCAATGGGCTGCCGAGCTTGGATTTCAGCAAGTCGGGATCGCCGACTGCGATCTTTCGGAAGCAGAGCCACGACTGCAGCAATGGCTTGCGCGCGGCTGGAACGGCGACATGGAGTACATGTCTGCGCATGGTACGCGTCGCACGCGTCCCGCCGAGCTGGTGCCAGGCACCGTGCGCGTGCTGAGCTTGCGCATGAATTATTTTCCCGCAGATGCGGAAGAAAGCAACGCAGTGCTGGGCGATGGCAGCCGGGCTTATGTCGCGCGTTATGCGTTGGGACGCGATTATCACAAGGTGTTGCGCGGCCGGCTGCAACAACTGTGCGATCGCATCGCGGAAGTGACGCCGTTGAAATATCGCGTATTCACGGATAGCGCACCGGTCATGGAAGTGGAACTCGCAACCAAAGCCGGGCTGGGCTG
>JBJMWI010000041.1:0-17293 GCA_045810225.1 Burkholderiales bacterium | reverse complement strand
GGAAGTCATTCGCGAACTAAAGGTATTGTGCATACACACCAATTCCGAAACGTCCTCCCTCTCGGCTGATCCCAAGATCCGCGTACCGACAGCTTTCCGTACCGCGCGCCAGGGCATCCACGACGCGATCGTGAGTGCGAGTTATGCCGCAGGCGTGGTCAAGGCCAGCGGGCTGAAGACCTGGATGAGCTGCTCGCCCGATTATGCCTATGGACGTGACAACACCTCATTGTTCCTGCAATACCTCAAGCGCTTCCAGCCGGACATAGAAGTCGTCGGCGAAGCCTGGCCGAAACTGTTCCAGGCGGACTACACAGAAAACATCACCAAGATACTGGCCGCGAAACCGCAAGCCTTGTACTCAGCGCTTTGGGCGGGGGATCTGGTTTCTTTCGTG
The DNA here is from genome assembly GCA_045810225.1 of Burkholderiales bacterium. Classification (GTDB taxonomy): domain Bacteria; phylum Pseudomonadota; class Gammaproteobacteria; order Burkholderiales; family JACQAP01; genus JACQAP01. The sequence goes on along the minus strand of JBJMWI010000041.1, from coordinate 16,896 downwards.
GATCAGGCGGGCATCTACAATCTGCTGAACCAGACCCACATGTTTGCCATAAACATGGCTGACTACACGACGCTAACGGCCGTGAAAAATCTTCCGCAGGGGATCCATTCATCCAACCGCTACATCAAGACTTTTCCGGCGACTGCTGAGAACGCTGCTTGGGGTGACGATTACAAGACCAGATACGGAGACTACCCCACCAACTGGTCATGGGAAAACGCCGTGGCCATGCACTTCATTGTTGCTGCGATGAAAAAAACAGGCTCCACCGACAGCACGAAGCTGGCAGAAGCGATTCGCGGCATGAAGCTCAAGACGCCTTTTGGCGCGGACGGCACGATCACAATGCGCGCCGAAGATCAGACCACCATTGGTTACGCGCTGGGCTGGGGCACCACGATTCCAAAGGAGCCTTACGTGCCGCGCGTCACGCCGGGTGACTGGAAAGCCATTCTGGAGCACGAGGCGGAATGGAAGAAGACGATGGGTTACGCCTGACGCGAAACTCGTCCGAATGATTGCGCGGCAGTCGCTTCGCTGCCGCGATTTTCCTGCTCTCCCCGACCTGGAGTAGACCTTGGATCTGCAAGCGATGCTGGCGTGCTTCACGTCTGCCTCCTGTCTGGTGACCCAGACCACGGGCGGACTGATCAGCGGAATGCTGCTGTTTCTGGTTGCAGCCGGGCTATCGCTGATTTTCGGCACGCTGAAGGTCATCAACTTCATGCACGGCTCCCTTTACATGCTGGGCGCCTACTTCGCCTTTACGCTTTACAACCTGACCGGCAGCTACGCGATCGCGGTATGCGGCGCGGCGCTCGGGGTCGGCCTGTTCGGTTTGCTGTTCGAGCGGCTGTTCATGAGCCGGGTCTATGGCGCCGACGTACTCATGCAATTACTGGTGTGCTACAGCTTCATCCTGATCCTGGACGACGCCGTCAAAATTATCTGGGGCGCTGAATTCCGCTCGATGGGCATGCCGGCGGCATTCCAGCGCGCACCGGTGATCATAGCGGGTGGCGTGTTGCCGGTGTTTTATCTGTTCCTGATCGGCGTGACCATTGTGGTCGCGCTGCTGCTCGGCGTGCTCATCACCAGGACGCGCATTGGCAAGATCGTGCGCGCGGCCGCGGTGAATCCCACCATGACTTCGGCGCTGGGCATCAACACCACGCTGGTCTACGCCGGAGTATTCGCACTCGGTTCGCTACTGGCCGGACTGGCGGGTGCGCTCGCCGTGCCGGTGCGCTCGCTGGTGTCGGGCATGGGGTTTTCGATCCTCATCGAATCGTTCATCGTCACGGTGATCGGCGGCATGGGTTCGGTCGCCGGCGCACTGGTCGGCGCCTTGTTGATCGGGTTGGTGCGCAGCTTCGGCTCGATCGGCTTTCCGTTGTTCACCGAGGGACTGATGTTCCTGTTGATGACCGTAATCCTGATCACCAAGCCGACCGGCCTGTTCGGGAAAGAACTCTAACGCATGCGCAATCCATCGATAGGCCGAGATGCGCTGATTGCCGTGGCCCTGCTCGCACTGCTTTCGGTCTTGCCGCTGGTGTTCCCCAGCAAGTCCTTCTCCGACTTCGTCATGCGCGTGTCCGCCTTTGCCATTTTCGCCACCTCGCTTAATTTGCTGGTGGGCTATGCCGGAATGGTTTCGTTTGGTCACGGCTTGTTCTTCGGGCTGGGCGCTTACAGCTTCGCATTGATGATGCAGAAGCTCGGGGTTTCTATTCCGCTAGCGTTGGCGCTGACCGTACTGATCAATGCGCTGGTTGCACTGGTGATTGGCGCCATTTGCGTGCCGCTCAAGGAAATCTACTTTTCGTTCCTGACGCTCGCGTTCCAGATGCTGCTGTACAGTCTCATCATTGCCTGGACCTCCATCACCGGCGGCGATCAGGGGCTCACCGGAGGCGTGCCGCGCCCGCCGTTTCTCGGGGTGCGACTCGATGATCCGCGCCATTTGTATCTGTTCTGCTGCACGATGCTGGTGGTCTCGCTGTTCATCATGTGGCATCTCGTACGTTCGCCATTCGGCTACACCTTGCGCATGATTCGCGACAATCCCCGCCGGGCCGGCTTTCTCGGCATCCAGGTGTGGCGCGTGCGCGTGCTGGCATTCGTCGTCGCCGGCATCTTCGGCGGCATTGGCGGGGTGCTGATCAGTCTGTTCGTGTCCAGCGCGTATCCGGATTTCGCATACTGGACCGTGTCGGGTGAAGCGGTGTTCATGATCATGCTCGGCGGCATCAGTGTCTTTTTTGGTCCCCTGGTCGGCGCCGCGCTGCTGCTGACACTGAACGACTTCATTACCAAAATAACCGAGCACTACAGCCTGGTCCTGGGCATTGTCATTCTCGTGTTTGCGCTTGGGCTTCGTAAGGGATTGCTGGGCTTCCTGGTGCAGGCATGGCGCAAATACGCATCAGACGAGCACGCGCACAAGAGCGCGGCGCCTTCCCGCCCGAACTGACATGCTTGAAATCGAACACCTGCATAAATCTTTTGGCGGCGTAACTGCGATCAACGACGTCAGCCTGAAGTTCTCGGCTGGATCCTTGACAGCCGTGATCGGACCGAACGGCGCCGGCAAAACCAGCTTTTTCAATCTGGTGACCGGTGCCCTGAGGCCGGATGGCGGCCGCATTCTGCTCGATGGCGAAAATATCGCCGGGCTTTCCGCACCCGAAATCGTGCGGCGTGGAATCGGCCGCGCGTTCCAGATCGCCAGCATTTTTTCATCGTTGACCGTACGCGAGGCCATTCTTGGCGCAGTAAACGCGCATCGCGGATGGTACGCGCACGTGGGCCGGCGCTTCCCGCTGGCGGGAGCGCAAGCGCAGGCGGACGAAGTTATGGAACTGGTGGGCCTGACCGCCACGGCAAACACTGTGTCTGGCAACTTGTCGCATGGAGAGCAGAAGGTGCTCGATATCGCGCTCGCGCTTGCGCTGAATCCGCGAGTTTTGCTGCTCGACGAGCCTACTGCCGGCATGGGACCGGAGGAGCGCTGGAAAATGATGCAAACCGTGCATCAGTTGTGGGAACGCAGGCAAATGACGCTAATCTTCATCGAGCATGACATGGATATCGTGTTTGGGTTTGCGCAGACCATCCGGGTGCTCAGCTATGGGCGCGTGCTCGCCGAGGGAACGCCGGAGCAAGTCCGCCGCCATCCTGAAGTCATCGAGGCTTATCTCGGGCGGCAATACGATGCGGAGCATGCATGAGCGATCGCGTGATGTTCGAAGCGCAGGGCATCGACGTGTTCTATGGCGCCAGCCAGATCCTGTTCGACGTCAGCGTGGCCGTGACAGAAGGTCAGACCATGGCCTTGCTGGGCCGCAATGGCGCAGGCAAGTCCACGACGCTCAAAGCCATCGCCGGGATCGCACCGCCCAAGCGCGGGCGCATTCGCGTGATCGATAAAGAGATGCAGGGCAAAAAACCTTACGTCATCGCACGTGCCGGCATAGGGTTCGTTCCCGAAGACCGGCAAGTGTTTCCGCAACATTCGGTCGAGGACAATCTGCTCATCGCGGCCAAGAAAGGCCCGGACGGTCAGGATTACTGGAACCTGCAGCGCGTCTATGCCATGTTTCCGCTGCTCATGCCGCTGAAGCAACGGATGGCAGGGTACCTGTCGGGAGGCGAGCAACAAATGCTCACCATCGCGCGCACGCTCATGGGCAACCCCGTCGGCCTACTGCTTGATGAGCCCAGCGAAGGCCTGGCGCCGGTGATCGTCGAAAGCATCGGCGAGTTGCTGCGGCGATTGCACGACATGGGCGTCACGGTGCTGCTGGCCGAGCAGAACATGAATTTCTGTCTCGGCATCGCCAGCCATGCCAGCATCATCGACAAGGGACAAATTGTGTTTCGCGACACGATACATAACATCAAACTCAACGAGTCCGTGAAAAGCCGCTACCTGGCGTTGTAAGGCGCAGGCGCACTGGAAAGCGCACGCACCAAAATTTAATGGGAGAGCAATAGATGGCTAGCGCAACCTTATCCGGCGTCGCCGTCGTGACCGGCGGCGCGAGCGGCATCGGCGCGGCTTGTTGCCGGGAACTCGCGGCACGCGGCGCACGCGTTGCGCTGGTAGATCGTGACCAGCGCGTCCACGCAGTAGCGCGCGAAACCAGCGGCCGCGGCTGGATCGCCGACGTGGCGGACGAAGCGGCGATCAAGCAATGCGCGGATTCCATCGAAGCCGAGTGGGGCCCAGTGGAAATTCTGGTGAACAGCGCTGGTGTGATTCAGGTGCCGGTGCCGCCTCATCGTTTGTCCATGGCGAACTGGGACGAAGTCGTGCGCGTGGATCAGCGCGGCACCTATCTCGCGGCGCTGGTGTTCGGCACGCGGATGGCTGCACGCGGACGCGGCAGCATCATCAATATCGCATCCATCGCAGGCATGCGTTCCATGCCGCTGCATGCTTATGCGCCAGCCAAGGCGGCCGTGATCGCGATGACAGAGTGTCTTGCCGCGGAATGGGGTCCGGCACAGGTTCGAGTGAATGCAGTGTCACCGGGTTACACCCGCACTCCTGCTTTGCAGGATGCGATCGACAAGGGAGAACGCGATATCGCCGCGCTCGCGCGCAATGCGGCGCTTGGACGCCTGGTGGAACCGATCGAAATTGCGCGGGCGGTCGCTTTTCTGGCGGGCAACGAGGCTGCTGCGATAACGGGCGTCAATCTTCCCGTGGATTGCGGTTGGCTGGTCGCAGGTTCGTGGCATACCTATGGCGGCCTGCGCGAACCGGAGCACAAACAGGAGCGCTAGTCATGTCGCGCACGACCAGCAGCAACAGCCGTATTTTTCACGAACTGGATTTCGACAAGCCGGGCAAGCAGCTTGGTTATCTGCGCTTGCCGCAATCGCGCGACGGCGGTGCCTGGTCAACCATCGAAATCCCCATCGCAGTTATCAACGGCGGCCAGGGCCCCGCAGTCCTGTTCACCGGCGGGGTGCACGGTGACGAGTACGAAGGCCAGATCGCCGGCTCGCGGCTTGCGCGCCGGCTCGACCCGCAAAGCCTGCGCGGAAAAGTCATTCTGTTGCCGGCGGTGGATCTTCCCGCTGCGCTCGCCGGTCGCAGGATGTGCCCGATCGATGGACGCGATTTCAACCGCTGCATGCCCGGTGACCCGCGCGGCAGTTTCTGCGAGATGCTGGCGCACTTCATCGACACTGTGATCATGCCGCAAGTTGAAGTTTCGGTTGATGTGCACGCCGCAGGCAATGCCATGGAAGCAGCACTCAGCACGACCATGCATTGGGTGGATGACGCCAATACGCTGGCGCGTACCTGCGCGCTCGCCGAACAATTTGCAGCGCCTTACAACGTGGTGTTCTGGGGCGTCGATGAAGGCGGCACGGTCGCTGCAGCGGCCGAGCGCCACGGCGCGTTGTCGATTTCATCCGAGCTGGGCGGTTATGGGCGTGTTAGCGTGGATGGCGTGCGCGTAGCGGAGCGAGGACTCGACAATGTGCTGAAGTGGATGAACATGATCGACGGCAAACCGGACCTGTCGCAGCGTGAAGGCACCGGTACCAGGCACATGCAGGTGCGCGACCAGAAATCGTACCTGTTCGCGCCAAGCGATGGGCTGTTCGAGCCGCTCTATCTTGCCGGACAACGCGTTCGCGCCGGCGAGCGCGCAGGCTTCCTTCACTTCATCGAAGAATGGGCGCGCGAAGCCTTGCCGATGGACTTTCCCATCGATGGTCACGTCTGGATGGCTCCGGGTTCCGGGCGGGTACGCAAAGGCGATGTGGTGGCGGTGATCATGCAGGAATACCACACCGGCTAGGGTCGTGCAGCGCGTCGACTAGGTCAACGATCTGACTTTGCGGGAGTTGTATTCGGAGCCTTTGCAGGGCTCGCATGATGCGCGAGAAAGTGGTGCAAGCAGTGCTTCAGTTTCGACAGGCGTTTGTGGTCGCCGCGTTCGCGTGCAACGCGGATGTCGTCGACTATCATGGAGCTGATGCGTTTTTCTCCCGTCTCGGTTTGCACAAGATAGCGTCCGAGTTCCGCGGCAATCATTTCGGGCACATGCTCGTGTTCGCCGATCGCCGTGATCTCTTCTTTGGAGAGGCCGGACAGTTCGATACAATCGTTGAGCGTCAACATGATGGCGCGCCCTTTAGCGCAACACCCGCTTTTCACTGACACGCATCAGCCTGCACCAGTTTGACAACGGCAGGGAACGAAACTCGCGGTCACCGATCAACATGGCAACGCACCCAAGGAGTGTTGCCATGGCAGATGAACTATCCGATCGCAAACCGCAAGATCCGAGCCGCATCAATGTCCATGAAGAATGGGAATTGACGTACTGGACAAAATTGCTCGGTACGAATGAGCAGGATCTTCGCAGCGCCGTCAAGGCAGTGGGCCCGCAATCGGATGCGGTGCGGCAACATCTGGGCAAAAGACACTCGCAGTACTAGCGCGCCCGAGCCAATCGGCAACGTTCAAAGCGAAATTTCAGTACCACTGCGTATGTTGCGCAGAATAAAGTCAATCGAGTAGGTCAGACTGCCGTTTCTTTTCCGCCCCGCGGCTGAACGCTGAATCCGGTGTGCGATCTTTACGCCATTCCACGATGGATTGGTCCTGGCCAGCGTGCCCGCAATTTTTTGCCAGCGCCTGATGCGTTGGCGCGATTGCCGGCTTTTCATAGATTCGGCACGCTGCTTGTTGGTATCGGTGGTCTGCATCATCTGTTCATGCTCCGTTTTTGGCACACGCGCGCATGAGCGCACAACGGAAAGGCTAAGGCCTTGTGCCCTCCGGCGTGTATAGGCGCCCATCCCCGTGCCTGTAAGTTTTGGACGACAGCAATGTAAGAAGTTGTCCTACATAGCCAGACGTCATAACGTTCCCGGAGCCTTGTTGCAGCCGGTTGGAGTGGATAACCGGCCACGTCTCTGCCAGCTGGCGTCAGGGTGCAGGGATAGAGGGGCCTGCACCAGAGTCGCCGACGCCGAATGCGCGGGACATTTGCGGCGTTGGTCGCGGCCATTTGAGCACCTGCATCAGTGCATCGATTCCATAGGGCCGGGCACATGTCGATGCGCCAAATAATTTCAGCAGCTTCGGAAAGACGTCAGCACATTCCGGCGAAAAATAGAGAAAGTGTTCCCCCTTTACAGAGATCTCGTGATGCACCCTGCAGCCATGGGGAAAACCGGCATCGCGATGCACTTCTCGCGCAAGCTCCATCCATGCCGCCGCCGAACGCCTGCCTGGGATACGGACGCAGAACCAATCCATGGCGACCCCCTTTATAAGTTTGAAGGTGTTTTATATAGACGCGGGCGCGGTTTTACAGCGGTTGGTTATCTGATAGTGATGTAAGAGAAAGATTACTGCGATCAGCTATATCACTTACTTAATCGGCTGCCCTTGTAGGACTCGAAATCCCGGCGTATAAGGCTTTCAGAACGATGTCATTCATTGCATTGGAAAAATAAACCGGCCGCCGTCCAGGCGTGGCAACTTAGCCAGAACTGATTGACCAGTTGACCGGGCAGCCCGGAACGCTTGCGTTCCTTCGGCGTAATTCGTCGCCCTTATGTAATCTGATCGCTCGGCCATTTGTCGCTAGCGCGGGAGTTGATTCGCGCTGCGGGCTGGCGGGCGGCCGGGTCGTAACGCGAACCATAAAAACCGGGAGGACACCATGACGTTTCGGTCAATCATTTCGCTCGTTGCCACCGCTCTTGTCGCAGCCTCGGCTGTCCATGCCCAGCAAAAGTACGACCCGGGGGCCACGGATACTGAAATAAAAATCGGGCACACCAATCCGTACAGCGGGCCGGCATCTGCATACGGGACGATCGGAAGATCGGAAGCCGCGTACTTCAAGATGCTTAACGAACAGGGCGGTATCAACGGGCGCAAGATCAACTTCATTTCGCTGGATGACGCCTATAGCCCGCCCAAGACAGTGGAGCAGGTACGCAAGCTGGTGGAAGAAGACCAAGTCCTGTTTTTGTTCCAGACGCTCGGTACGCCACCGAACTCAGCCATTCACAAATACATGAACGCGAGAAAAATCCCGCAATTATTCGTATCCACCGGTGCAACCAAATGGGGCGATCCGGAGCATTTCCCGTGGACCATGGGTTGGCAGCCGAACTACCAGACCGAAATGCATATTTATGCGAAGTACCTGCTGCAGAACAAGCGGGACGCCAAAATCGCCGTCCTTTATCAGAACGATGATTACGGAAAGGATTATTTGAAGGGCCTGCGTGACGGCCTGGGCGAGCGGGCGCAGAAAATGATTATCAGCGAAGTGAGCTACGAAGTCACGGACCCGACCGTGGATTCGCAAATCGTTACGCTGCAATCAACCGGGGCGGATACGCTGTTCATCGTCGCCACGCCAAAATTTGCGGCCCAGGCTATTCGCAAGACGTCCGACATAGGTTGGAAACCGCTGACGTTTCTGAATACGGTATCTTCTTCGGTGGCGTCCACGCTGCAACCGGCCGGCCTCGAGAAATCGGCGGGCATCATTACCGTCCTTTTTCTGAAAGATCCTACCGACCCGCAATGGAATACCGACCCTGCGATCAAGCAATGGCGCGGGTGGATGGAAAAGTATTATCCCGACGGCGATCTGAAGGACGGCTTGAACGTGTTTGGCTATGCCTCCGCACAGACCATCGTGCAGGTACTCAAGCAATGCGGAAACGTGCTCACGCGCGAAAACGTCATGCGCCAGGCCGCCAATCTGAAAGATCTGGAAATCGGCGTGTTATTGCCGGGAATAAAAATCAACACCAGTCCGAGCGACTATTTCCCGATTGAGCAAGTCCAGCTTGCCCGCTTCGACGGCAAGCGCTGGGTATTGTTTGGAGAAGTGATCGGGCAATGAAGTTAGCGCTGTCGATGCACCTTATCTTTGCCAGTAAACAAAACGATCAACAAGGGGGATTTGACATGAGCACATCACATTACTTACGCATTGTTTTAGCCGCACTGGCCTTCTTTGCTTCGGCGGGAGCAATCGCGGCTTCCCAGGACGATGTCGAACGCATGGAGCAGGAGAGGATTCAGGCCCTCATCGATGCGGACATGCCCACACTCAATGCGATCTACGCGGATGATTTTTTCTACAATCTGGCTTCCGGACAGTCGCTGACTAAAAATGAATATCTTCCACGCTACGAGTCCGGAGACATCAAAATCAATGTATCGGAAAGTGAATCGAGGGACATCCGCGTGTACAGCAATACCGCAGTCGTAAATGGCATCGTGCATGTCAACGCGACCATCAGCGGAGACAACAAGGATTTCCGGCTGCGCTATCTGAATGTGTGGATGAAGCGCGCTAAAGGCTGGGTGCTGGTCGCGCGTCAAGCGACCAACATTCCGGAAAAATGACTTCTGTGCAATGGGCCAGGCCAACAATCGAGTTGAGGGCGACCCGTACCACCTGGACCGCTTCGTGCGGGCGCAAGAGACAAACTACGAACAGGCGCTCGAGGAAATACGTCGCGGTCGAAAACGAACGCATTGGATGTGGTACATCTTTCCGCAATACGAAGGCCTCGGCTTCAGTCCGATGTCGAGGCGTTATTCGATCAAGAGTCTCGCGGAGGCCAAGGCGTACTTGACTCATTCCGTGCTCGGACCGCGGCTCATCACGTGCGTGGAGGCGGTACTGCAGGTCGAAGGGCGGTCCGCCTCTGAAATTTTCGGTTCGCCGGACGACATGAAGCTGCAGTCTTGTGCGACTCTCTTCGCTTGCGTGTCGGAGCCCGGATCCGTGTTCCATCAACTGCTCCATAAATATTTTGGCGACGGGCGCGACGTCAACACGCTGCATCTCCTGGATAACGAGTCCTAACGCGAATGGTACGTGCGTAAATCCAGAGTTATCTCGGATGCACGTTTAGCAATGGATGCAAGGCGTTCGATGCATGCCATGGCGGCTGCATGTTCTTGTTCTCGCTGCGTTTGCCAACACAAAGAACGGTGCTGTTACAAATTGTTGCCGGATGCCGACATACTTTTATGCTGCAAAAACAGCATTCGTTTCCACAAGCAGAATAATTCCGTCCCCGAATAGCTACAGAAAAGTAGACGACTTACTACAAAGAAATATATAGGCCTCTGATTTATTGGAATACGCGCATAGGGCACACGCCTTGCGCTTGGACCAGTGCCGTACAAAAAATCAGGAGGACCTATATGAACAGCAAAGTCGCAATGGCTGCTTTTGTGTTGACCCTGGCCGTCACACTCTCATATGAAACGAATATTTCTTCATCTGCGGTTCCGGCTGCTCACGACCCGGGTGTTCGCGCTTTTCGCTCGGACACGGGCGTGCCAATCGCGGGACTTTCCAAAACTGAACAAGCCTACTTCCTCGCGGGTAAAGATGAATTCAATGAACCTGAAACTCCCGACGAGGGCCTTGGCCCGACGATGAACCTGGATAGTTGTGGCGGCTGCCATTCCCAGCCTGCTGTCGGCGGATCGAGCCCCGCAGTAAACCCTCAAATCGCTTTCGCAAATCAAATGGGCGCGCGCAATCGCATCCCGTCATTTGTGACGCGTGATGGACCAGTGCGCGAGGTACGCTTTGTACGCAATGCGGACGGAAGCGCCGATGGTGGCGTACATTCCCTGTTCACTATTCACGGCCGGAGCGACGCACCGGGATGCAGTTTGAGTCAGCCGGATTTCGAGGCCGAATACTCTCGCGGCAACGCAATTTTCCGTATACCGACCCCGGTGTTCGGAGCCGGATTGATCGAACAGATACCCGATAAAACGATTCTGGCCAATCAGGCGTCGACTGCACCGCGCAGGCAACAGCTCGGCATAGGCGGGAAGGCAAACATCATCGTGCCGTTTTCAACCATATCGGGCCAAAGCAACCATAACGGAAACGACGGAACATTGGCGCGTTTCGGATGGAAAGCACAGAACAAATCGCTGCTGATCTTTGCGGGAGAGGCCTACAACGTTGAAATGGGAATCAGCAATGAGCTTTTTCCGACGGAGCGTGAGGAAAACGGCGGTTGCCAGTACGCCACGACGCCGAACGACGGAACAGATACCACCGCGAGCGGCGCAATTGACACCATTGGCGCGACGGAGAAATTCGCCCTCTTCATGCGTTTTCTTGCACCGCCAGTGCCGTCGACAGACACGCCGGGCGGAGCAACTTCCATTTCGCGCGGCAAAGCTCTTTTTGGCGACATCGGTTGCGCGTTGTGCCACACGCCATCGATGCAGACCGGCAACTCGCGCGTCGCCGCTTTGCGAAATCGGCCGGTGAATCTGTATTCGGATTTACTGGTGCATGATATGGGCGTCGGACTGCGTGATGGCGTGAACCAGGGACAGGCCGGTCCCCGAGAGTTTCGGAGCGCTCCGCTTTGGGGCTTGGGCCAGCGAATTTTTTTCCTGCACGATGGCCGCTCATCTGATCTCATCGACGCGATAAAGCAGCATGGCAGCCAGGGGTCCGAGGCGAACGGCGTCATCGCAATCTACAACAATATGGGTGAACTTCAAAAACAGGATCTTCTGAATTTCCTGCGTTCGCTGTAAGGCCCTTGCGCGATAGTCCTGTCAAATAGCGCAACCGCGACCGGCACAACTTGCATGCTGGAAAGTGTAAACCGCCAGTATCAGTTTGTGCCGGTTCCATTTCGTACGTCTTCCTTCTGCTAACGGAATCACTGTCGAAATAAAATGGCACAAACTATAAACATAACCCATCCGAATTATCGTAACGCCGGAATCATTGATTACCGCAGCCTTGCAGATCTGGAACGCGACGCCGAACGCTTCCACTGGCGCGTAGAAAACATCGGTGGCGAAATGACAATGATTGTAGTTGCCTACAATCGCAACGGCCATCAGACCGCCCGCATTGTGCAGTCCTGTTTATAGGGAATTGTCGCTGCACCCGTCTTTTGATCTCGTAGCCCTGCTGCGGCCCGACTCAAAAAAACTTTTACGATTCTGGACTCAAATCCCGCCTCGCTTGATGGCCGCGCGCCATAGTTTTGGCAGCAGCCGAACTGATGGTTATTTGTAGAAAAGTTATGAGCGTTTTGGAATACCGGTAAGCCCATGTGTAGTGCGGCCACACCGGAGCACTCCATTGCATTGGTCCGATGCTTGCGTAAGCGCCCCGCTAAGCGGTAGGCGTTGTTGGACCGCGGAAAAAATCGCAGCGTGATATCACAGTCAACTCACGACTGCGCTTCATCCATTAATGCTAGGAGAGGCTTTGATGAACAAGTTATTGGGAAGTCTTATGGTGGGCATGACGGCGCTGGCGCTCAGCGGCGTCATGGATAACGCAAACGCACGCGCAGGTGGTGCCGGAGCCGCGGGTGCGGGATGTGGGACAGGCGCCGGAGCTGCGGGTGCTGGAGCTGCGGGTGCCACGGGCGGCGGAACCAGCGGAGGAACTGCTGGCGCCACCGGTGGGACAAGCGCGGGGACAGCTGGAGCGACCGGTGGTGGAACTGCTGGCGGAACTTCCGGTACCGGAGCGAGCACTGGCGGCGCGGGTGGGACCTCGGGCACGGCGGCCGGAACAGGTGCGGGCACCGGCGGCGCAGCTGGTATGGGTACTGGCACGAGTTCCAGCGCCGGCGTCTCAGGTAGAGGAGGCACGACAGGTGCAACGGCCGGCACGGGAACCGGCGTTGCAGGCGGCACCGGCACCGGCGGTGCAGCGGGAACATCGGGCACAGCAGCTGGAACGACGGGTGCCACCGGCACAGGAACCGCTGGCACAGCGGGCACTTCAAGTACCGGCGTTGTTGGCGGTACTGGCACCGGTGGCGCAGCAGGAACATCGGGCACGGCAGCAGGTACGAGCGGGACAGCCGGCACAACAGGTGCAACTGGTCGGGGTACCGGCACGGCGGGCACGACGGGTGCAACCGGTACCGGCACTGCAGCTGGCGGCGCAGGAACAGCGGGCACAACAGGTGCAACTGGTACTGGAACTGCTGGCGCAACTGGCGCAGGAACCGCAGGCACAACGGGTGCACCCGGTACGGGAACTACAGCCGGAACCGGCGCAGGAACAGCGGGCACAGCGGGCACGTCGAGTACTGGAGTTGCCGGTGGTACAAGCACCGGAGGCGCGGCGGGTACCTCGGGCACCGCAGTAGGAGCGGGCGCGGGGCCTGGAACAGCGGGCGTCGCAGCGGGACCGGGCGCAACGGGAACGGGCGCAACGGGAACGGGCGCAGCGGGAACGGGCGCAGCGGGAACGGGCGCAGCGGGAACGGGCGCAGCGGGAACCGGCGCAGCGGGAACGGGCGCAGCCTCGCCGGGCAGTTCAGTTGCGGCAGCACCGGGCGCAAGCGTCGGCACGACGGGCGCATCGCCTGGCTCAGCGACTGGATTAGGTACAGGAAACGTCGGTGCGTCAGATGGGGTTGCTGGAGCCGGATTGCCGGCTGCGAATTCCGTCACATCATCCAGCGGAGCAAAAGTCAACGCCACGTCACAAGGAGCCACGGTGGTCCGCACTCAGGACTACTCCGCGGAAGTGTTGTCGTGCGATCGACTGAGCGGAATGGACAAATCCGTTTGCGTAACCAATGCAAAACGCAGAGAGACCAGCGGTACCGGCACTTTTTAAGCGCTGCAAGCACCTAGAACGGCTTAAGACATTACGGAGACATGATTCACCAATGCGCCAAACGGACTACATGATTGGGGTTGCCTGTCCGATTCAATTGCAGGAGAATTCTTACACCGCGTCAGGGAGTACGTAAGCGCCTAGATCAGCCAGCTGGCCAACGGATTGTTAAAAGCCGGTTAAACGGCCAAACAATGTAGTCAACTGTCTGCTCGAAGAAAAGAGGGTACACCGAAAGGTTGTACCCCTTTTTTTTGGGGATTCCTTGTTGAAATAAGGGAGTACCAACGGCAAAGCGCGCTTTTAAAACATTGCTTTCTTGGGCCAGCCAAATTATTGGTCTGAGGCAAGGATCATTGCCATCCACCTGACGTGTAGGCCGCAAGCTGACAGAGGTCGTTCGATACCCCGCACTGCTTCGCACGGGAACGATTGTCGGGCGCTGACACCGAGCGTCTAGATCAAGAGACCGGCCTGTTTGGCTTTTTTTTGCAGTTCCGACAACAGCGTGCCCACAGTTTTTGACAGTCGCGTGTCGATATAGCCCGTCCCCGCGGACAGCCAGTCATGCGGAATATCAGACGCAACCACCGATATTGGAGAAGCGCGAAGACTAATGGTGAGCGTGTGCTCGGAATGCGGGCCGGGTCCGCGGCCCGCATCGAATTCCACTGCAAGGACCCGGGTGTCCATGGAATGACGAAGCGCGTAGATGTAAACGTGCTCGACCGCGTCGTGCATGATGGTTTCGTAGAGCTTGTCAATTTTGGACATGGGCGCGGACTTGCGGAGTCAAGTCAGTAAAAAAGGCCATGTTTTTGTTCATCGTTTTGTCGACACAAGTCGACAATAACACTATTACCATGCCATGCCGATCCGCGCCAGTGGGCTCCGTCGGGCTATGCGAGTCAAATTACGCAGCAACGCCCCTGGCCGAGGCGGTGCGTTTGGCGGGTACTGCGTTGGATAGGGCAAACACGGGCTGTAAACCTATCAGTGGATATCCCACTCCCGCTGCATCATCCAGCACAACTCCAGGCTGGCTTTTAGCTTTGTGCCGGCGGTCCACGCGGGATTTTTCTTCTATCTCGCTTTGACTCGGCGAAGCCTTTGTCCTTGGCGTCCCGGATACAGTCAGCAAGCGAAAAAAACGGGCCCATCCGTGTGCTGGTTCCATTGTCATGCCGGCATTCCCACACCCACTTGCGCGAGGCCACTTCCAGGAATGTCCAGAAACCTTCCATGGCTACACGGCCAACTTTGCGTCGAACAAGGTTCGCTCAGGCAAGCGAAGTCCAGATCGCGGTCATTGCCAACCCGTACTTGGCCATCAACCTCAGGTACGAACTTGAAATGGTGAGCAGCGACGAGCGGCGATCGTTCGCATCTGCTCGCCGGCGCACGACGCCCTGCTCTATCAGCTTGAGCACCCGCCGCCGCACCGTTGTGCGCGAACTCAAATTCAGCAGGAGAACTTGTTTGAGCGTCAACGGACGCCTTATCTCTTCCGCATATCCAATTTCTATCAAGATATCGAAGTCGATCACAGATCTTATGAACGGCAGCTGTACGCGTTCCAGTTCTCTGATCTTCTTGAGCGCTTCGAATAGCTTCATCATAGGTTGGGACGTAGCGTCGGCCCCGCATCATGGTGTTGTGTTTAGCTGGTGGCAAGGACAATTGGGTGCCTTTTTGGCACCTAAATGCCAGCGCGGAATGTTTGCGAATATCTCAAGATGCACTCTCTTGAAATGAATCTTCGCACTGATAGAAACCGGGGTTCCGGAACAAGTTTCTGCAGTAGACCGTTGGGATCAGCAACCTGGGGCTAAAGCTGTGTCTTGTTCGATGTTGCGATAGTCCGAGCTGACGTCGACGCGCGTACTCGATTCCGCATCACCACTATACCGATGGCATCAGCGTTTTTGTGTTGTGTCCACATTGACATGCTGTGGCCTTGCACGCTTTACCGATGGCTTTGCAAAAAGGGACTGGGTTTCGTGTATTGCTTTAGGACATTGTGCTTAATCATCAATGCTCGCGGGTTGGCCGCCAAATTGCTATGGAATAAACACGAGTCCTGATGGGGACGTTACCGATATTTGGAATGGTTATGAACAAGCAATGCGAACAACTATTTTTGGTGCCGCTCAAGAGAATCGCTTGTGCAGCCTTGACTCTGGTTGCAACGTTTATGACGTTGCCGTTGTATGCACTTAGTGACAGCGACTCCTCAATAGCGCCTGGTCCGGGAGAAATCAGTCAGAGCACGCTCGCAGAGTTGGAGCCGGGAACATTCCCGGCCTCAGCAGACGCTCGAATCAAATCTGTGTGGACGAGACAAGGAACAGGATCGCCGGACAATTTGGCCCGGATCGCAGCTATTCCGAAAGTACAGGAGCGATTTGTGTCCGGATGTTCTGAATGACGCAGAATTATCTGCGTCCGCATTTCTGATTCTTGTCTGTTGCAAAGGCGATTGGGAGCGCGCCCGAGCAAGCGATTTAGTGTGACTCGAACTGCTGCTGCGTTCTGGCGAGGCGACCGTCAGTGATCAGACGGTGCCTCGCCCGCTGCAATGTCAGGGCTTCAGCTGCCCGCGTATCTCGCCGCCCTTGTGTGCGGCACTGTGCACGTTGACGTAAAGATTTCCCGCCTTGTATTGCTTGTATTGCGCCTCGGTCAGCTTGGCGCCGGCAGGCACAGTATAGGTGTCGTCGCTTTTGGTAAGGGGAATGACCACGCCGCCATTTTTTCCCGGCGCGCCTTCGTGGATATGCGCTGCCGTGCCGGCTATCCCCGTCGTTTTGACGCTGCCGCTTACCGTCATGTCGTCCTTGACCTTGATCGAACCACTGCCGGATGCATTCGTGGTGACCGGAGGAACTTCTTCAGCCCCGGTCAGCTTGACGTTGCTGCCCGAGACCATGTTCTTCGTGGAGTCCCACGCCGAGTTCATCGTTTCGCAACCCGACAGTGCAAGCACTGCGCCAGCCAAAACTGCCGGTAATGCTGCACGGAATATAAACGAAAGCCTCATGTAACCCCCTCTGTGGTTGGATCGAAAGCTATGACACCGCGATAAAGCGAGATGTCATACAGGCAACCAGTACAAAGAACCGCGCTCATTGCACACCGGCCGTCCCGGGAATAAGCCTACACGTCGTGCACGCGAAAAGGAATGTCTTTGCATAGACAAATTCTTGCCCAGTATGCCAGGCGAATGCCGCAAGAACGG
>JBJMWI010000040.1:0-3141 GCA_045810225.1 Burkholderiales bacterium | reverse complement strand
AACGAGACGAGTTCGGCTGGCGTCTGGGCTTTGAGGTCTTGAAGCTTCATTTCCCGCATTGGGATGGTCCTGTGGAGTAACTTGGGATTGGGGGTGGCTTGTAAAAATGCGGACGCGAGATCAGGAAGGTCCGCAGGTCTGAACAAGGAAAGCGCCGGAGAGGCTTCAAACCTGATGCGGCGGCCGGCTCGACAAGGAAACCGGAACGCAACCACATCCGCCTGCGTGGGGTGGGATTTCAACAATATAGAAAATCGCCCGGTCTTTCGCAAGGACGCACATGGCGGAGTCGTCGCCCTCCATCAGAACGGCCGCACAATTACCAGGATAACGATCCCGATCATCAAACCGGTCGGCACCTCATTGATAACACGGTAGAATTTTTGGGTTCTGGTGTTTCGGTCAGCGGCGAAATCCTTAACGCAGCGGGCAAAAAAGCCGTGGACGCCAGACAGCAGCAACACCAGCACAAGCTTGCCATGGAGCCAGCCCGCCGAAAAAAAATGGCCGGCCCAAGCGAGGTAAAGCCCGGTCAGCCATGCCACGATCATGGCCGGGTTGATGATGGCCTTCAGCAATCTACGTTCCATCACCTTGAAGGTTTCCGATTGCTTGGACCTGGCTTCGGCCTCGCAATGGTAAACGAACAGCCGCGGCAGATACAGCATGCCCGCCATCCAGGCGATGATGGCGATCACATGCAGCGCCTTGATCCATTCGTACATCAGGAAAAACCCACCGGTTCGGCAATCCGCTGTTTTGATTCCGGAAACACCGGAACGCTGGCCAAGGCTTGCGCATTGCCGACCCCTGTGTGCCGATCTAGAGCAGACATATCCGCTGGCAGCCGTTTTCTAAACTAATAATCTTAGAATCTTAGGTTTGAGTTTAAGTAGCGGTGGATTAGGCCCGCGCAAAACTGTCGCGATGTTACTCTTCGCTTATTCACATCCACCGGCCATTTTGACTGGCGGTCCGGCGCCCCCCTAAACATCACTGGTTTCAACTGCTTGCGGTGACGTGACGTCAGGTTATCAAGAGACAAGTCCACAGGATGTCACTATCATCGCGGTTAGCCGTTGGAGTTTTGCAAAGTTAGGGGCCTGTGAAGAAGAAGCCGGGTTATCCCGCCTCTCGCAATCCGGGCCCGATTCTCTCAGGTAAGCTCCACAAGGATTCACAGGTTACACAGGGGTTCAGGTGCCCACGACCGGCAATTATTTCCACCTTCACCTGGTCTCTGATTCGACCGGTGAAACCCTGATCACGGTGGCGCGCGCCGTGGCCGCGCAATACGCCAACGTGACGCCGGTGGAACATGTCTATCCGCTGGTGCGCAGTCAGAAGCAGCTCGATCGGGTGCTGGACGAAATCGAGGAAGCGCCCGGGATCGTGCTGTTTACCTTGCTGGAGAAGGACCTGGTCGGCAGGCTGGAAGCCAAATGCCAGCAGATCAATATACCGAGCCTCTCGATCATTGGCCCGGTTATGCAATTGTTCCAGGCCTATCTCGGCGCGTCCACCACCGGCCGCGTCGGCGCGCAGCACACACTGAACGCGGAATACTTCAAGCGCATCGATGCCTTGAACTACACGATGATGCACGACGATGGCCAGCATGTAGAAGGCCTTGAAGAGGCTGAAGTGGTTTTGGTGGGTGTGTCGCGCACCTCAAAGACGCCGACCTCGATTTATCTCGCCAACCGCGGCATTCGCACAGCGAATGTTCCGCTGGTGCCGGGCATCGCAATCCCGCATCAACTGGAGACGTTAAAGAAACCTCTCATAGTCAGCCTACATGCTACGCCGGAGCGCCTTATCCAGGTCCGGCAAAACCGGTTGTTGAGCATGGGCGCAGGTCCCGGCAACGATGATTACATCGACCGCCAGGCTGTCGCGGATGAAGTCGCGTTCGCGCGTCGATTGAGTGCGAAGTTCAATTGGGCGCAGCTCGACGTAACGCGACGATCCATCGAAGAGACAGCGGCTGCCGTGCTGAAACTGTTCACCGACAGGCAACGGCAACGGCTTGCAGAATGACGCTTTGGCGCGGGCACCTGCCGTTGATCCTGGCGTCGCAAAGCCGCGCACGGCAGACACTGCTCGCGAACGCCGGCATCGACTTCGAATCCGTTCCGGCCGAAATCGATGAGCGCGCCGTGCAGCAAGCTTCCGGCCGTACGTCTGCCGGCGATATCGCAGCACTGCTTGCGAGCGAGAAAGCCCGCTCGGTTTCCATGCGTCGGCCCGGCCAGTTTGTCGTTGGCGCCGATCAGACGCTGGTGCTGGGGAAAGATCTATTCAGCAAGCCTGCAGATCGTACCCAGGCCGCCAAGCAGTTGCGTATGCTGGCCGGCCGCAGCCATGAACTGCACTCCGCCGTTGCCGTCGCACGGAATGGCGAGATATCGTTTGAAGCTGTGTCTAAAGCGGCAATGACGATGCGACAGCTAAACGAGGCCGAAATCGAAGCCTACCTGACTGAGGCAGGTGAGGCCGTCACATCAAGCGTCGGCGCCTATCAACTCGAAGGCATTGGAGTGCACTTGTTCGAGCGCATCGAAGGCGACCATTTCACCATCCTGGGCCTGCCGCTGTTGCAACTGCTCGCGTTTTTGCGCAGCGAGCGGCTGCTCGCGGCGTAACGAGATGTCCGACAAGGCAGCCAATGGCGACAGTTAGATGATCATTCTTGGGCTGACGGGCTCGATCGGAATGGGAAAATCAACCACGGCACAGCTGTTCGCGGAAGCCGGCGTTCCCGTTTACGACGCCGATGCGGCCGTTCACAGACTGTACGAAGGCGACGCGGTGCCCGCCATCGAAGCAGCGTTTCCAGGGACGGCGGTGAACGGCAAGGTCGATCGCGCGCGTTTGTCGGCGCGCGTGGTGCACGATCCCAGTGCGATGAAGCAGCTGGAGGGGATCGTTCATCCGATGCTGGGCGCCTCGCGCCAAAAATTCTTCGATGCGGCCGAGCGGTCCGGCGCGCCTGTCGTGGTGGTGGATGTCCCCTTGCTCTATGAAACCGGCGGCGAAAAGCGCGTCGATGCCGTCGTGGTGGTAACGACGTCGCCGGAAAATCAGCGCGAGCGGATCATGGCGCGGGGCACGATGACGCAGGAAGCGCTGGATTCCATT
>JBJMWI010000039.1:0-6076 GCA_045810225.1 Burkholderiales bacterium | reverse complement strand
GGTTGCGGCAGAGGCGTTCGAGCTACTAATCAACTTGGGACGATCGGACAACGGTTACCTGCACAATCTATATGTAGGGGACTATCCATTTCGTTCTTTTTATCCGACATGGGAACAGTCAAGCATTGAACTGGATTTGGTGAACGCACGCGCTGGCTTACGCAATTCTATGTTCGATACCGCGCCTGTCTATCATCTGTACAGCACGCTTGAGTTTGTTCAACACAAGCATGCAGAGATGAACGAAGAGCTTGAGCTTCTGCAGGGTCGGTTCCACGGCAGTCCCTACATGGCAACGACAAAAGCAAAAATCGCCGTAGCGATGGGAAATTTTAGCGACGCAGAACGTTATTTTCGCGAAGCCCTCAGTATGCAGTCGGCGCCATGGGATGCCTACAATGATTTGTTTCAACTTCTGATAGGACAGGGTCGAATCGTGGAGGGCGCAAAAACGGTGATGGCCTATCCGGGCTTTAGACCTAATTCCCGAGAGAACAAGGTCGGCGTTGCAAATGCCGCATTCAAGGCCGGCGCAAAACTGGAATGGATAGGAGAACTGGAGTCGGCGAAGCCGCTCTACAAGATCGCTGCCGATTTGAATACAGGCTCGGATTCGAGCATCACCAGCAGAACTCGCCTGATGATCCACGCAGGCAACTATCGCGGCGCGCTGGCAGGGGAGTATGAGCGCGCGAACCGGTACAACGTGCCAAATGCTTACCGAAACTACCTGTCCATGCTGCATGTCTTGGGGTACTCGAAGGAGGCGTGGGACGGCTTCAACGTACTAGTAAGCCAGTTTCCTGGATTCCAAGTCTGGGAATCGGCGTTGGTCGGGCATCGGCTTGCCGGGGCGACGAACCAGGAGATTGCTACTTGGGCGAAGCGGGACAATCTGGACAATTCCGCCTCTCTGACTAGTTATCCCGCACGATACCTCGTCATGACATCGATCATGGATCGCGCGCCCGAGGAAAGCGGTATCGAGGCAGCGGTCCAGGAACTTGATAAGCCGGTGTGGAAAGTAGCTGACGGATACGATCATGTTGTTCGGATCGACAAGGCGAAGTCCTTACAATATGTAGTGGGTCCGTCTGCATCCGAAGGCTCCACGCTACCTCTCGGCTTGTTCGACCGGTCCCAGAAAGTGCGCGTCAAATCGGATCTGGTCTACTTCTTCGGCGCCTACCGTGCAATGCGCAAGGGGGATTATGGCGCCGCGCGATCTCTCTTAGTCGAAGCCTCAACGTTATATGACATGACGCAGTCGATGCATGGCTACATGCTTCCTTATCTAGCATTTGCGGCGGCGAAATCCGGCGACCGCACGGCGGTCGAGAAAATCTTTGCCGGATTTCGCAAGGAGCAACAGGGGTTCGATTATCTACTGGCCCAGGCGGTAATGGCCGGGCTTGCCGGCAAAACAGACGACTCAATCTCATTGCTCAAAAAGGGACTTTACGTACGTCCCTATAGTGATGGTGGCGGCATTTTAAGCGAATACCAATTTGGCGAAATTTGCGAATGGCTTTACGAGGCGACCGGGAAGACCCCATTCCGAGATCTCGCTGTGGAATGGGCCAAAACAATTCAGAAGACGAGGCCCTGGCAAGCATGGGCTTACGCGATGGAAGCAAAACTGTCGATGAACAAGGTGGAGCGTCGCCGCGCAATTGCGATGGCGGCTTATCTAGATAGGCGTTCGGAAAGGCTGCGCTCGTTAACTAAGGAAGAAGTCGACGCGATAGTCAAGGAGTTTGCAAACCAAAATCCGTTCTTGCGCCCTCAGCAAGATGATACAAAAAAATCTACCTAACTTTAACAACCGCTTTTGGCCGTAAACCCACGTCGGCAATCGGCCAATAGCTGACGTTGTTAATGACCTAGCGTCCCATAGCGTTTCCCTTACGACCCAACTCCAGCAGAACCCACATGCGGCACTCCGTTTCGTCGATCCATCGTTCGATGAGGGCGGCAGTGGGGAAGTCACGATGCACATCGCAGAAGTTGTGCGCCTCGCGCAGATGGTTCGCAAGTTCCTTATTGTCATCGCGGAGTTCCGCGAACATTTCCAGGGGACCGACATATTGCGCATCGTTATCCAGCACCCTTTGATGCCGCGCGATGTGTCCGATTGATCTAATCGTCGTACCGCCCAATTTCCTGACGCGTTCCGCAATCGGATCAGTCATCGCATACAGTTCGCGGGCTTGTTCAGCAAGCAGAATACTGTAGTCGCGAAAATGCGGACCACTCATGTGCCAGTGGAAGTTTTTTGTTTTGATGTATAGCGCAAAGACATCGGCAAGAATCGCGTTCATGCCCACCGATATGTCTCTTGTTAATTCCACGTTCAGTGTCGTCGGAGTCACCTGCCGGCGCAAACGCTTCGAACCCACAATCAACTTAGCCTCGGCGCCAGGTTTATTCATGGCTGTAGTGATGACGCGGACGTCGACGTTCCCGACAGGGTAATGAACGCTATTTGTCAAAGACACCCAGCTGATGCAGACCAGTTAGCCAGTCCTCGGTGTGCCAGGTGCAGACAATTTTTCCGTCCTTGATCTCGTGAATATCGATTGCCTGGATCGACATCTTGCGGTCCTTCGCGGGGAATCCCATCAAAGTGCTACGTTGGGTTCCGGAGATCTCTGAACGCACGATCACCTTGCTACCGTCCTGAAGTACCTCCTGGATCTTGATTGATAGATCCGGAAAGGCGGTGGTGAGCTCAGTAAGAATTTGTTTCGCGCCTTCGGGTCCGGGGGGTTGCCCTGGTGCTGGTGGTATGTCGACCCAGGTTTTGCTTAACACCTGATCCAGAAGTGCGGGATCGTTCTTGTTGAATGCCTCGTACCAAAGCGTGGCGGCTTTCATGTCAATGTCCTTGTTTGCGGCGTACGCGTGGGACCACAGAAGAAGAGCGAGCATGGGCAACAAATAATTTTTCATATGGGCACCTCTGGTGAGTGAATTGAAGCCGATCGATGATCATAGGCTCCCGGGCCGATCCCGGCGCCGGTGACTAGAACCACTTTATTTTGAAAGTCCGCTGGCATGGCGATTCTCAGTTCAATTTGATCAAGTTAAGCTCGGTTAACAATCCGCCTGGCACCTGTTGCATGCGGCCGCCGCTGGCCAGCCTGCCAAGGTCTATGGTGGCAAATCCCGCTCTATTGAGCACCACGCTTACTTTCTCTTTGGCTTCGTCGTCGTCCCCGGACATGAACAAGACCCTATGTCCTCCGAGCTGATTGGGATCTGAAGCCAGCAAGGCACGCGGCAGGGTGTTGGCCACCTTCACTACACGTGCGCCTGGAGCGAGCGATGCCACTACCTCGCTCGATGTGCTGTTGTTCAGTTCCGGAAGCGCGAAGCCTGGCTTGACGATCGGATTTGTGCAGTCGATCAGAATTCGCCCGTTCCACGGCGGCAGCTCTGATAAAGCTGCACGCAACTGCGGCCAGCGCACAGCAACCACAACCATGTCTGCTTGGGCCGCCTCTTGCGGCGTGCCCGCCTTTGCACGCGGGCCCAGCTGCTTTACCACGTCCGCCAGCGATTCGGCTCCTCGACTGTTGCTGAGGATCACCTCATAGCCGGCTTTAGCAACCTGGGCTGCGAATGCCTGGCCGATGCCGCCAGCGCCTATGATGCCGATCCTCATGGTGCTCTCCGGTGCGATAGCAAAGATGGCCTAAACGCCGACGGCTTCTTTGGCCTTCGTGTGCAACAGCTGTTGTTCCCACAGGAAACTTGTCCCGACGTTTCCGGAATGATTCACCAGCAATTCAGCGTAAGCCGGCACAGTGGCTTCGCGGACCCAGACACGCTGGAGTTCCGCCGGGAACGCCATCCACGTCATTGGAATCACGCCCGCCTGCACCATGCGTTGGATTGCCACCTCGTGGGCTTCGACGCTCAGCCCGCCAGAGGCGTCGGTGACGATGTAGACCTCGTAGCCTTCACCCATCGCCTGGATTGCCGGCATCGCAAGGCAGATCTCCGTCCATAAGGCAGCCATGACAATTTTTTTTCTGCCGGTTTTCTTGACCCACTGGATCACGCGTGCGTCTTCCCACGTGTTGATGAAGGTGCGATCAATGGGCTTCTGATCGGGAAATACGTCCTGCAGTTGCTTGAGGAGGTATCCGCCGCGTTCCTCGACAACAGTCGTCAGCAACGTGGGCACGCCGAACATCTTCGCCGCCTTGGCCAGGCCCACAACATTGTTGATAACGGTCTGCGTGTCATGGCTGCGCAAGCCGGCAAATTGAAAAGGCTGATGGTCGATGAGTATGAGCGCGCAGTTGTCCGGCGTAAGTAGGGCTCCAAGACCAGATTTCGTGTTGGCGACCGTTGTGTTGTTCATTTGTATCTTCTCCTTTGTTGGCGTGCCGACTAGAAAACAATCTGAACTGCTGGTAAATGCTTGGCTCGAGGTCTTACAAGGTCACACTTCTGAAACGTGCAAACAACATGGGCACAACTTACGGGATGGCGACTTAGCTGGGAAGCCTATATATTGTGATGAGATCTATCTGGGAGGCAGATATATGCTCGATGCTTTGTCCTTGGATCAGTTGCGTACTTTCATCGCTGCCGCGGAAGAGGGAAGCTTTTCCGCTGCGGGACGAAAACTGCGTCGGGCCCAGTCGCTGATCAGCCACACAGTTGCCACTCTCGAGGGGCAATTGAACGTGCAACTGTTCGATCGGGCGAAAAAATCGCCGCGGCTCACCGCCGCCGGCAGTGCGCTGCTGCAAGAGGCTAAAGCGGTTGTCGCGGGGGCAAACGGTTTCAAAGCGCGAGCGCGAACGATCGCAGAAGGATTGGAGCCCGAATTATCCGCAGTGATTGATGTGGTGTACCCGATGGCGGCTCTGACGAATGCCGTGGGATTTTTTCGCAAGACCTATCCCCATACGCCCTTACGTCTTTATGTTGAGGCGCTGGGAGGCATCATTCAGCCGGTGATGGACGGCCGTTGTCGATTCGGGGTGATAGGTACGCTCCCCACCATCCCCGATGCCTTGGCGAGCGAGCCTTTGCTTGAGGTGCCTTTCGTGACGGTTGTCGCACCCGGACATGCGCTTACCCAGGTGCGCGGCGTGGTTCCAATCAGCAAGGTTGTTCAGCATGTCCAGCTTGTACTGACCGATCGCACGGCCGTTACGGACGGAAAAAACTTTGGCGTACTGTCGCCCCTGACATGGCGACTTGCCGATATGGGCGCCAAGCAAGCCTTCTTGCGTGCGGGGTTCGGTTGGGGCCATATGCCTTTACCGATGGTCCAGGAGGATATTGCAAATGGTTCGCTCGTGAAAATCCGAATTGAAGGCTTTCCGGTCCGCGCTCAGTTGCTGCTTATGCAAGCGGTTTACCGCAAGGATGCTCCACCGGGTCCAGCGGGCCGGGCGTTCATCAGGCCGCTAAAAGCAAAAACTCGGGACTGATCAGGAGCAGGTTTCGGGGTTGGGAAGTGCGAAACTTGCTGTCTGCTAACCACCCAAAGCCCACGGTTGTTGGCGACCGACATTTCCCTCTACACTTCCCGACGCCGAAGCTTGAAAGCGGGTTGTTCGCGCATGCGAATAATGGTGGTAAGGCAGTCGAAGCTGTTGGCTAACGAATCTGAACTGTTGGATGGGCAATGGAAGAGGCGAAGCTAGTACCCCAAGCGGGTTTCCGTAAGTGCTGGGTTGCTTATTGGTTGACAGCTACGCTAATGGCCACGCTGATCCCAACGGGCCTGTGCGGCGCCGCCTCGTCTGATGTATCCGATCAGGCAGTTTCGGACCAGGTTGTCCGGATCGGTCTGCTTCTCGATTTATCTGGACCGCTAGCCTACATCTCTGGCGAGGGCAATATTGTTGCCGCCAGAATGGCCGTCGAGGATTTCGGTGGCAAAGTGCTTGGCTATCCGATCGATGTGGTGGTCGCCGATCATCGAAACGTGGCTTACGTGGCCGCCGAGCAAGCGAGCGCTTGGTTCGACGCGGGCAATGTCGACGCGCTCATGGACGTGACGGCGACACCTGCAGCCCTTGCCGTTGCAAGGATCGCCAAGCGAAAA
>JBJMWI010000038.1:0-4044 GCA_045810225.1 Burkholderiales bacterium | reverse complement strand
CACTGGTTTTGATTTTCGCAACTGCCGGCCTGGCTGCCTGCCAAAAAGGTCCGGCCGAAAAGGCTGGGGAGAAAATCGATAACGCGGCGAAGAATGTCGGCGAAAAGGTGGAACACGCCGGCGACAAGATCAAGGATTCCGTGAAGAAGTAAGATAAATTTTCCCGCAAACGGAGTATCCGAAGGAACCAGCAATCCGAAGCACGCTCACTTACCGGCGTCGCGCGGATAGCAATTTATGCAAGCTGATCTTGCGCACCTCTGTTTTGCTGGTTTCGATATGCTGGCGTAGCAGGGCGATCGCACGGTTCCCACGCCGCTGCAACACCGCGCGCAGGATCCGTCCGTGCTCGTCATATGTAGCGGTGATCCGGCTCCCTTCGGTGAAGTCTAACCGTCGCAACAGGCGGATGCGCTCGGTTAGTTCCTGATGGCATCGTGCCATCTCACGGTTGCGGGCAGAGGCCACCAGCGCGGCGTGGAACGCTTCGTCGAGCGCGCATACCTGCTCGCCATCGCGCAGCCGGCGTTTCGGTTCAACCAGCCAAATGGATTTCAGGTCGTCCAGACGCGGTAGTTCCGGCCGCGCGCACACGGTTTCCACGCAGGCCGATTCAAGGGCAATGCGCAAATCGTAGAGGTCGTCGAACTGTGTGAAATCGAGTTCGCGAACACTCCAGCCGCTGCGGAACTGCACTTGCAGATAACCTTCGCGTTCAAGCCGATACAGCGCCTCCCGAACCGGCGTGCGGCTGACATGCAGTCGCGCAGCGATTTCGCTTTCGGTGAAACGGTCGCCCGGCAGCAAGCGGAAATCAAATATGTTTTGTTTGACGCCCAGGTAAACCGAATCGGCCAGCGAAGTTTTGCGGGTATCTACCGGCGCCAGCTTTTTTGTCCGCGGCAAGGCATTTTTTTGCTTCGCAGGTACGCGTGCGGTGCTTCGATTCAATGTGCTACTTTCCCGGCCAGGAAAGCCCGCCACCCACCCAGATGTGATATTTCTTCCGCACCCTTGGTAGCCCAGCCCTCGCAAACGAACGCCTGCACCCATTCGCCAGTATCGAGCTCGATCTGGCCGATGCCGAGCGGGGACGGAATGCCAGCCACGAACGACCCGTAGTCACGCATTGGCAGGCGCCAGACTTCCACTTCGATGGCCTTGCCCAGCCCTGGATCACGCAGCATGCCTGGTTTCGGTGGAGTCGTGCCCGGCAACGCATACAGGCGATAGTTGGCGCTGGTACGCGCTGCTTTTTCTAGCCGGCCGCCACGCTCGGTGAGTTGGTAATTGAGTGGCAGTCCAGACAAGTGCGCACCGACCACCGCAACACGCACGCTTTCGTCCGCGATCGCGATCGGCTCAGCCGGGGGCAGCGGCTCACCAAGCGCGCCCAGCTGCAATCCAGTGAGTTGATGGAACCGCTGTGCCAGATCGGCGAGCATCAGATCGGCGCCGGCCGGCGCGATCAACGTGATGCCGCTGGGCAGGCCGTCCGGCCGCATGCAGGCTGGCACCGCACACGCCGCCAGGTCGAGCAAGTTCAGAAAATTGGTGTAGTAACCAAGGCGGCGATTGGTCAAGAACGGTTCGGCCAGCACTTCGGCAATGGTATAAGCAGTGGGCGCAGTGGGCACCACCATGACATCGGCACGGTTCCATACCTGCGCTGTCAATTTCTTCAGCGCTGCGATGCGGGTGAGTCCGGCGAATGCATCTGCCGCGGAATAATTTGCAGCACCTTCGATGATCTTGCGCACAACCGGATGGACCTGATCCGCATGCTGCTCGAAGAAAGGACGGATTGCAGCGAGGCGCTCGGCGACCCAGGGTCCTTCGTACAGCAGCGACGCGGCTTGCTGGTACGACGAAAAATCCGTTTTCATGGGCTTGCCGCCCAGGCCTTCCAGCCTGTCCACGGCTTCGTTGAATGCATGCATCGCATGCGCGTCGCCATAGAACTCGAGCTGATCCGGAAGCGCGAACGTGAAGCGCTCGGGCAATTTCGGCGCCTCGCTGGACAGCTCGCGGGCCCAGGGATCTTCCGCATCGTAACCGCGCATCACTCGCAGGACAGCAACCGCGTCCGCCACTGTCAGCGCGAACACCGAGACGCAATCAAGCGACTGACACGCCGGCACCACGCCTCGCGCGCTTACCAGACCGCGGCTCGGCTTCAAGCCCACGATGTTGTTCAGGCCGGCCGGCACGCGGCCGGAGCCGGCAGTATCCGTTCCGAGCGCAAAACACACCATGCCGCGCGCAACGCTGACCGCCGAGCCAGAACTCGAGCCACCCGATATGTATTCGGGGCGAAAACTGTTCGGTACGGGCCCGTAAGGCGAACGCGTTCCGACCAGCCCGGTCGCAAACTGATCCAGATTCGTTTTGCCCATCATGATGCCGCCGGCCGCCTCCAGCAGTTCCACCGCTCTGGCGGACCGCTCGGGTACGCTCGCAAATGCCGGACACGCCGCACTGGTGGGCAAACCGGCCACATCGATGTTGTCCTTGACCGAGAACGGAATGCCGTAGAGCGGCATGCGGGACATCGCCTTGGCATCCGCACGCGCCACGGCTTCCAGCTGTTGCGCGCGCCGCAAAAGACTATCGCGCTCCACCCGGCATATCCATGCACTGGCATAGCCAGCGTCCGAAACCGAGCACAGTGAGTCGATCACTTCGCTAGGCGTGCGCTTGCCCTGGCGGTAATCCGCAAGCAGCGATGATATGGTCATGGACACTGCTTTCCCCCGTGTGGCATCTTGTATACCATTGAGTATACCCACGGACCGCGCGTGGAATCCACCGCTGCACGACGTTAGGCTCGCCAGGGAGACGAAATGGACAAATTCGCTATTGAAGCCGAACCGTACGAACTCGAATTCAGTCCGGACGCCACCGCGTTACTGATCATCGACATGCAGCGCGATTTCGTGATGCCGGGCGGATTTGGCGAGGCGCTGGGCAACGACGTCACGCCGCTGCAGGCGACCATCGCGCCGACGGCGCGCGTGCTGAACGCGGCGCGTAAACGCGGCATGCTGGTGATCCATACCCGTGAAGGCCATCGGCCCGATCTGACAGATTGTCCGCCTTCCAAGCTGGTGCGCGGCCGTGGCAAGACCCGCATCGGCGACCATGGCCCGATGGGCCGGATTCTGGTGCGCGGCGAAGTCGGACACGATATCGTTCCAGAACTGTATCCCCGAAACGGCGAGCCCGTTATCGACAAGCCAGGCAAGGGCGCCTTCTATGCCACCGATCTGGAACTTATTCTGCGCGACCGCGGCATCAAGACATTGATCGTCTGCGGTGTAACCACAGAGGTATGCGTCAACACCACGGTACGCGAAGCCAACGATCGTGGCTATGAATGCGTGGTGTTGTCCGATTGCGTCGGATCGTATTTTCCGGAATTCCAGAAATTCGCATTGGAAATGATCAAGGCCCAGGGCGGTATTTTCGGCTGGGTTTCGGATTCCAGGCGTGCGCTTGCTGCGATCGGCAACTGACGCGGGCGGGCGCGCCACAGTTTGTGGGCCCGAGACGCACATGTGGCGCGCCGATTCGATCGGCGAGGCAGTGCCGCAACACGCAGCCGGGACGGTGCACAGCGTGTTCAGGCATACCTGCAACATCGAAACCGCAGGTGGCGAACTCGTGACCCTGCTTACGCCTATCAAGGGCAACAGTGCGCACGGCGTGAAACTGGCTCACGTAGTCGATCTGGATGCATGGTTGTTTGCAGGACAAGCCGTGATCATGGAGCAGGCTCTGCTCCGCGTGCCGGCCGCCGCCGTGCTCATAAACTTGTCCGGTGCGAGCGTCTGGCGCGGTGAAATTGCCGCCGTGCGCGTGCACGCATGTGCTGCAGCGCTACGCCAAGTGCGCTCGACTTTATGCGAACGGGGCGGGGTGCACGGCTTTGCTCCGGCACTAATCGGATCCCGTCCGGCTAATTCTGCCATCGAACTCGCGTTGCAAGCACGCCTGTCGTCCGCCCTGCCGGCGCTCGCTCAGGGCACTGCATGTCACGACAGC
>JBJMWI010000037.1:0-9161 GCA_045810225.1 Burkholderiales bacterium | reverse complement strand
AATACGCCGGATCCGTCCTGACGCGCAACTGGTTCAGACCGATGATCTGGGCAAGACCTACAGCACTCCTTTGCTTGCGTACCAGGCGGAGTTCAACAACGAATTGCGCTGGCTCTCGTGGGACCTTTTATGTGGCAAGGTTGATCCGCATCATTACTTGTGGAACTGGCTCACGCGATGTTGCCGTGCCGATCCGCGCGAACTGATGTGGTTTTCGGAAAACGCGTGTGTACCCGATGTAATCGGCGTCAACTATTACGTCACCAGTGAGCGTGTCCTTGACGATAACCTGCTGCGGCATCCGTACCGGCCACCGGGCGGAAACGGCCGCCATGCTTACGTCGATATCGAAGCGGCGCGCTGTCTGGCGGCCCCTTCGGGTGGCCTGGGCCAAGTGCTCGATGAGGCGGACCAGCGTTATGGACTACCAATTGCCATTACTGAAGCCCACATTGATTCAACACGGGAAGAACAACTGCGCTGGCTGGTGGAGATCTGGCGCAGCGCCGAACTTGCACTGGAACGCGGAGTCGACGTACGCGCCGTAACTGTTTGGGCTTTGCTTGGGTCGTTTGACTGGAATTGCCTGGTGACGCGCTGCAACGGCTACTATGAGCCGGGGCCGTTCGATCTGCGCGGCCCGGCGCCGAGGCCTACCGCAGTGGCGCACCTGATGCGCAACCTTGCGAACGGACAGGTTCCCGAGCATCCCGTACTTTCCACACCCGGCTGGTGGCGCAGGCCGGGTCGATTGACCTGCGAAGCTTTGCACCTCCACAACACCGGCGCGCCAGCGTTGAAAGCCGAAGCAATGGGCAACAATACTGCGCCGATCCTGATCACCGGTGCTTCAGGGACCTTGGCCAGCGCATTCGCGCGAGCCTGTGAGCAGCGCGGGTTGAATTTCCGCTTGCTCACACGCAAGCAACTCGACATCGCGGATGTGGATTCCGCGGAGAGCGCACTAGCCCACCATCAGCCCTGGGCCATTATCAATACCGCTGGCTATGTGCGCATCGATGATGCGGAGCGCGACCCGGAACGCTGCTATCGCGAAAACACGCTCGGCCCATGCATACTAGCTTCGCTTTGTGCGCAGCATGGCATTCCAATGTTGACGTTTTCCTCGGACCTCGTGTTCGATGGACGCCAACGCGCGCCTTATCTCGAAACGGATGCGATCGCGCCGCTCAGCGTTTATGGAAAAAGCAAGGCGGAAGCGGAGAGCGGCGTTTTGAATCGCTATCCCGAAGCGCTCGTGGTGCGCACAAGTTCATTTTTTGGTCCGGGGAGTTCAAACGATAATATGGCGTCGGCACTACGCGCAATGCGACACGGTCAGCCGTTCGCAGCCCCGAGCGATCTGGTCATCACGCCGACTTACGTCCCGGACCTGGTCAGCGTGTGTCTGGATCTGTTGATCGATCAGGAGTCGGGCATCTGGCACCTGACCAACGGCGATGCCGTTACATGGGCGGAGCTTACGCTTCGCGTGGCCGAGCTGGTGCGATTGGATTCCAGCAAATTCGAAGCTCGGCACAGCAGTGACTTGCAGTTCACTGCGCCGCGCCCCGCTTATAGCGCGCTGGCAAGCGAGCGTTCTTCGCTGATGCCCTCGCTTGCGAGCGCGCTGGAGCGCTATTTGATGCATTACCACGCGGAGGGATTGGGAAGGCAGTAAGGCCGTAAGGCAGTGACGGTCGTGACGACGTGACGGTCGTATAAGAAGAACTGAGGAGTGAGTGAAGTACAAGTAGTCACAGCTTCAGTCGTAGTGGCCTCTGCACAGGAACACGATGAAAGGGCCGCGATGCGGCCCTTTTCTTTTATCATTGTCGTGCGCATGTGGACAATTGCGCTGTGTTTTACTCAGTCCTCAATCCTCACACCTTATGGTCGAAGACCAGTATCCCTTTGCGGGGCAGTCCTGGTTCCGACCGTCACGGCTTTTCTCACCCACTTCTTCTCCACGGCTCGGCCTCGAATGCGCGCTTGGCCACATCATTCTCTACTGGCGGCTGCGCCGGTCCGCGCCGCACTCCCGGTTCGTAATCGGTTTGAGTGTCGGATTCTTGGTCACGCCCGTTGTGCTGCGGCTCATTCTCTGTCCTCCAACCAGGGACCGAAGTCGTGTCAGTTTCAATGCTGGTATCGCGAGCCGCGTCAAAAGTTGAAGCGGAGTTTGTCTCGCCTGTCCTGCTGACGCCGCTGCCCGCGACACTCGTCGTTACGCCCGGCTCAAAGTCTGGCGGGAACTCGTGGGTGTCACGCACGCTCAGTCGGTCCGTAGCATACGGCCCGAGATACAGCGCGACCTTGTCCATCGACACGACTCCCACCGGCACGTCGTCATCGTCAGTAATTACCAACCGCCGCACGTGCCGCTGCTGCATCAGATCCGAAGCATCCTCAAGCTCGCTCGTCTCCCGCAACGACACGATATCGAGCGTCATGGTTTCTTCGACTGTGGTTTCTTCCGGATCTAGACCTCTCGATACGGCGCGCACGGTGATGTCGCGATCCGTAAGAACGCCGACCAGTTCGCCATTCTCGATGACCGGGAGGAAACCGATGTCCTCGTGTTCCATCTTGCGCGCCGCTTCCCGCAGCGACGCATAACGGTCAATGCACTCGACGCTTTGCGTCATGATGTCTTTTACTTGCATATGCGCCCTCTCGCACAACAGATGTCACGTGTTGAAGTGAAAAGGTTGCCGATACCCCTTTACTCGGGATTGGGCTAATAGAAGAGTGAATCGATCGCGAAACCAGCACCGGCATCTTGCAACCTGGGCGGAACGCGATTTCTTCGCTACCCCAATCCCTCAACGGGTCGGCAACCTCGCGCAGAACCGGAGCAATGTCCGTGCCGAAGTGAAATGCTCTGTATCAGCGTCGCGGCAGAGTACCGCGAGTAAATGTTGCGGAGGCAGGTGGGAGGAATTACAAGGCCGTCCCGTCCGTTACCCGGCTTTCAACATTCTCCCGACTTCGTCGAGCAGATGTTTGGGGTCGGCGGGCTTGACCAGATGGATGTCGAATCCCGCTTTCGTCGCGCGCTCGCGATCGGTATCGCGCCCATAGCCGGTGAGCGCGATAAGCTTGAGCGAAGGATCACGCATTTTTCCGCGCAGCCGCACAGCAAGCTCGTAGCCATCCATGCCGGGCAAACCGATGTCGAGCACGGCAAGCGCAGGGCGGAAACTATCCACCAGCTTCAGCGCAGTCTCCGCGTCCGGGCCGGTGCGCACGTCATAACCGGCACTGCGCAACAGCATCGCAAGCGTTTCGGCTGCGTCGATGTTGTCGTCCACCACCAGGATGGGCCGGGAACGATGCACGGCCGGTGCAGGCTCGCGTTTGGGCAGCGGCCCGCTCAGTGCGGCGCTTTCGGCCCTCGGCAAACGCACGGTGAAAATACTGCCCTTGTTTTCACCCTTGCTCGAGGCGGACACTTTTCCACCATGCAGAGTGACCAGTGCTTTGACGATGGCGAGCCCCAGACCCAGGCCGCCGAGACGACGGTCCATCGACTGCTGGCCTTGCACGAACATCTCGAAAATATGCGGCAACAGATCAGGCGCAATCCCGCTGCCTGAATCCTCCACTGAAATTTCAACCATGCCGTACAGCTCACGGGTGCGCAGCGTAATGGGTGCATCAGTCGGCGTATGTCGCACCGCGTTGGACAGCAGGTTGCTGAGCACCTGTGTGAGTCGCGTGGTGTCACCCATCACGTAAGCGGGCCGGCTTGGCCGTTCGACATCGACCGGCCGAGACCTTTTCTCGAGTAGCGGCTGGATCATCTCCAGCGCCCCGTCAACCACAGTCGCAACATCGACGCGTTCAATATCCAGCTTTATCTTGCCCTGTGTGATGCGCGAGATATCGAGCAGATCGTCAACCAGCCGGGAAAGATGCGTAACCTGACGCTCGATGATGCGCCGCTCATTCACCGTGGAGTTGTCTCCCCGGTGCTCCATGAGTTGCAGTGCCGTGACGATCGGCGCAAGGGGATTGCGCAATTCATGCCCCAGCATTGCGAGGAATTCGTCCTTGGCGCGGCTGGCGATCTGTGCTTGCTGGCGCGACGATTTGACCGCTTCGTCTGATGCGATCAACGCGCTGGACAGATCGGCAAGCTCTTTAATGCCGGTCTGCGGTGCCTTGAGCAATTCATCCGGGCTGGTTGATCGTGTTGCACTCGCGAGCGCGCGAATCGGCCGGTTGATACTGCGGGTGATCGCCACTGCACTGATCACCGCGAATAGCAGGGACAGCAAAACCCCGCCGCCATAAACAGCGAGCGATTGATAGGTATGAGTTTGAGCTACGTAAGCAGGTGTGCCAATCGCCACCACCCACCCTGTACGCTTGGAGCGTGTGTAGGCAGAAGAAATGGCGTTGCCTTCCAGACTTTCCGTCAGCCCGTATCCTTCATCGCCGTCCTTTGCGATGAGGGTCTGCAAGCTCGGCGCAGCAGGCATCCCGATGTATTTCTGATGCGCGCGCGAGCGTGCGACGCGGATGCCTTTGGCATCGAAGACGGACACCAGCCAGTCTTCCGGCACACGCTGGCGGTTCACCACATCCAGAATGGCGTCCGGATTGATGACGCCGGAAAGTACAAAGCGCAATTTATGTTTGCGTATGACCGGTACGCGCACCGGGATACCCCACTCCTCATGCGGACCGCGCGTCAGGTTGCCCAGCACCGGCTGTAGGGTCTGGAGAACTTTGCCGAAGGTTTCCCTTTCCGGAGTAATCGGCGTAGCCCATTTGTCGGTCGGGTATTTGGTATTGATCAGCACGGCACCGGACGGATCCGCAAGGTGGATGAAAATCCAGTTCGGCTGCATTGACATCACGCGCTGCGCGCGCTCGTAGAACCTGCGTGGATCGCCGGCATCGAGCTGATCGGATGTCGCCAGCGTCTGCAGTACCGAAATTGATTCGTCCAGCGCGGCATCCACTGCGGTCGTAAGGGCGCGCGTAACATCCAGTGCGGCGAGCTGCGCTTGCTCACGTTGCTGCTTGACCAGTTGGATCAAACCGACGCCCGACATGACGGCCAACGGTACGATGCCGGCGAGCGCGAGCAGGATGAGCCTTGTACGCAGGGTACGCATCGGTTTAGGGGGTCCGATCAGCAAATATCAGCAACACGGGCTGTTGCTGATTCGGAAGCATACCTAAATTGACTGGCAGGGGCGATGATGCCTTGACCCATCCGGAATACCAGGGGCGCACCTGAACGCCATCGTCAGGCGTTCCCTGCCGAAATTGGCGCCTGCGATGCAGCCCCTGCGCTCGGGGCTGAATGGCACCGTGTTAAACGCTCAGCGGCTGGGCGGATCGCTCTGGTCCCGGGCCGTACGCAGCGGTGTGGCGGGGTTGGCGGGCGAGAGATTTTCGGCGCCGGCGTCCATGACCGACGCATTTTGGAGGTCAACAGGCGTGGCGGGTGGATCGCGAACAAGCCCGCTGTCGAGCGCATAGACACCCAGATGTAAAGCCACTTTGTCGAGCGATACGATGCCCACCGGCATGGCTTTGTCATCGACAACCACCAACCGATGGACGTGCTTGCTTTCCATGAGGTCCGACGCATCTTCGAGGTCACTGCTCTCCGGCAGCGATACCACCATGCTAGTCATCACCTCTTCGACAATGGTTTGCTCCGGATCGAAACCGCGCGCGACGGCGCGCACGACGATATCGCGGTCGGTCAGCACACCAACCAACGCGCCATCCTGCCAGACTGGAAGCAAGCCGATGTTTTGCAATGCCATCTTGCGGGCGGCTTCGCACAGTGATTCGTCCGGATCAACGGTCTCGACCGAACGCATCATGATGTCTCTGATTTCCATTGCACCCTCCCGAAAAAGAAGCATCGCAAAGCTTCTTGGCCACAATTGAAATGACGCCCGTATAACGGGTGGCCGCGGGTTGAACGATTATTCCATTGCGACACGGCTGGTTCAAGTTCGGGCCTGCGCCCTTAGAACACGATCAGCCGCTAATGTTTGCAGGCCGGCGAAATAATGTTTCTTAGTTCTTCATGCCAAGCGGCAAGGTAACGCGGAACGTCGTTCCTGCGTTGACTTCGCTTTCCACGCCCACCACACCGCCGTGCGCCTCCACGAAGGCTTTGACGATGGCGAGACCAAGTCCGGCCCCGTGCTCGCCGATGCGTTCGGTTTCAAACTTGTCGAATACGCAATCGAGCTTCTCCGCTGGAATCCCGCATCCGTTGTCGGCAACCCAGAGCTCAACTTTCCCGCCCTGCAAAAACTCCTGTGCTCCTATTCGGACTTGCCCGCTCGGGGTGTGGCGGATAGCGTTGGAGATGAGATTCTGGAACACCCTGACCATCAAACCCGCATCCGCGTATATACGCAGGTCTGGAGGCACTCTGTTGATCAGCGCCGTGCTGCCGGTCGCCGCAATCGGGCGCAGTTCGTAGATCAGTCTTTCGACGAATGGCCACAAGTCAAACCACCGGCGTTCCAGCTTTATGCCGATTTCCGTAACGATATTAGAGTTTTCCTTGAGTACTTCATCGACCAGCGAGCTCAGCTGGTCGATATTGCGGCTCAAGGTTTTCTGCAAAACTTCGCGGTCGATATGCGCATGCTCGCTTGCCTGCTCCAGCAGTTTTGCCGCCATTGCAATCGCGTTGAGCGGAGTGCGCAGATCATGCGCAATGAATGAGAGGTGTTCTTCGCGGCGACGCTGCACCTCCAATGCCTGGGCGGTCGCATAATTTTGCACTGCTGAACCGATAGCGCTATCGAGAAGGCGGTTGATGACCCGGAACATGTCGCCCTGGATGATGACGCCATTCTTGGCAGCGAGATCGTGAATACATTCGCGCAGGATGTTGTATTCCGCAACGACTTCGACAATATCGAACCCGTCCTCAGCGCGTTGCACCCCGTGATCGGCGGGACCTTTGGCCTCTTCAACCGATTCGGCAATCGTTTCGTTTACGCCCGCACGAAGCTGTTCGGCCAGTTCGGTAATGAAACGCGGCACATGGTCGATCAGCGTAGGAGTATCGAGGTTGCGGGCAGAGGGCAACTCCCTGACTTGCCGGCGCCATTGTGCGATCAGCTCATCGCGATTGCGGAACAGGAGGTCGGCAAGTTGCTGTCGCTGGTTATGGATAAGATCGGAGTGAATGATGAGTATCCTCTTGACTGGTTACGCGTCGATTTCGAAGCCATATTGAAAGGAGGCGTAAAGGTACGGGGAAAGCAGCCACCGTACATGCGCATGCAGCCGATTTGAGGGTCAAAATAAGTGCTTTGACTGATGAGAACAGGAGTGAGGTAATGAGGATTGAGGTCTGAGTAAAACAAAAGGGCCGCATCGCGGCCTTTATTTCTGAAGCTTTTGGCCTTCTCGGTAAGTTTTACTCAGTCACATCCCGCGCAGTCTTGCTTCCAGCGTTGGTCTTTCTTCGTGCCTTCCTGTCTTCGTGGTGCGCATTTTAACTTCACTTAGTCCTCAGTCCTCATACCTCAGTCCTGTTGACGGCATTTACGGCTTTTTCCCACCCGGCCAGCAGGCTTTCGCGCCGGGCGTCGTCCATCGAAGGCTCGAAGACGCGGTCGACTTCCCAGAACGAGCGGATGGCTGCCTCGTCTTGCCAAAAGCCAATCGCGAGTCCGGCAAGATAGGCTGCGCCCTGTGCGGTCGATTCGACCTGACGCGGCCGCACCACCGGCACTCCGAGCAGATCAGCCTGGAACTGCATAAGCAATGCATTGGCGGATGCACCCCCGTCAACGCGCAACTCGGTCAGCGGCATGCCGGCGTCGGCTTGCATGGCCCGCAGCACGTCGGCCACCTGGTAAGCAATGCCGTCGAGCGCCGCACGTGCGATGTGCGCGCGCGTCGTGCCGCGCGTGAGCCCTACCAGCGTACCGCGCGCATGCGGATTCCAGTGCGGCGCGCCAAGGCCGGTGAACGCGGGTACAAAGTAAACGCCGTCGCTGTCGGGCACGCTGCTCGCAAGCGGTTCGATTTCCGCGGATGTCCGGATCATGCCCAGGCCGTCGCGCAACCACTGCACGACTGCACCGCCCACGAATACACTCCCCTCCAGAGCGTATGTCGTGGTGCGCTCGCGTGTCCAGGCCACCGTGGTGAGCAAGCGGTTATGCGAAGAGCGTGGTCGCGTGCCGATGTTCATCAGCATGAAGCAGCCGGTGCCGTACGTGTTCTTGACCATGCCCGGCGTGAAACAACACTGCCCGAACAGCGCCGCCTGCTGGTCACCCGCCACGCCGGTAATCGGAATATTTGCAGCGAAAACATTGCCCGCGGTCTGGGTGATCTTGCCACTGGACGGCCCCACCTCGGGCAGCAGTGAGCGCGGAATATCCAGCATCTCAAGCAACTCGTCGTCCCAGCAGCCTTCATGGATGTTGTAGAGCAGCGTGCGGGAGGCATTGGTGGTAGCGGTGTAGTGGAGACGGCCGCCGGACAAATGCCAAATGAGCCAGCTGTCCACCGTGCCGAAGGCAAGCTGGCCGGCCCGCGCCTTTGCACGCGCACCGGACACGTTGGCCAGAATCCAATGCAGCTTGGTGGCGGAAAAATACGCATCCAGCAACAGGCCGGTCTTGCGCGAGAACAGCGGTTCGCTGCCTGCCGCCTTCAATTGCTCGCAGTGAGCGGCGGTGCGCCGGTCCTGCCAGACGATGGCATTGTAAATCGGCTCGCCGGTCGCACGATCCCAGACCAGCGTCGTCTCTCGCTGGTTGGTGATGCCGATGGCAGCGATGTCGCGGGCCGCTATGCCCGCGCGCATCAAGGCCTCGGCAATGACGCCGGTTTGCGAAGCCAGGATTTCGCGGGGGTCGTGCTCTACCCACCCGGGTTGCGGAAAGATTTGCCGGAACTCCTTCTGCCCGCTGCCCCGCACGTTGCCGGTCTGATCAAACACCAGCGCGCGTGAACTGGTCGTTCCCTGATCCAGCGCGAGGATGTATGACACGATCTGCCTTTATGATGGTTGGGGGGGATGGAAGATTGTACAGCCATGGCAAGGCCGTTAAGCGAGTCTCACCCGGAAAAGCTAGTGTCACCAGAAAGCGAAGAAGATCAAATTGCACCACGAAGACACGAAGGCACGAAGAAGAGCGTCTGCC
>JBJMWI010000036.1:0-6452 GCA_045810225.1 Burkholderiales bacterium | reverse complement strand
AGCGGCCGAAGCCAAAAGCGAAGCGGTGGCAGCTGAAGCACATCTGGTTAAGGCGCGGAGAGGTGGATGAGGGGTTTAAGTCGCACGCCTGGAAAGCGTGTTTAGGTTAATAGCCTAACGGGGGTTCGAATCCCCCCCTCTCCGCCAGTCAAATACCGTAAGAGCTGAAATGTCCTATTGACGCCTCTAGGCCTTACGGCGTACCCATACTTGCGCCCATATCCGGGTAATGGCCCGCCACGTTCAAAGGGGCGCGCGTTGTCGCACGTCACCTATAAATGATACGGAGAAAAGAGGCGTTGTTGGTTCAAGCAACTTCTCCGAAAGGTGCTGAGTCAGAACAAGACAATTGCTTTTGTAGATTTCGTCGAACAAGAAGGTGAGGTGCTATTTGAAGTCACCAACCAACTCGGCCTGGAAGGAGTGATGGCGAAGCGCTCTGATTCGAATTACCGTCGGGAAAATCTCGGGACTGGTTGAAGATTAAAACTGCAATTGGGAGGGAGCGAGAGGCGAAGCGGTTCGAAGATCGCTGATGTGTGGGACGCAATTTCATCTAATGCGTCATTAGAACTGCTTGTAAGCCGAGATCACCCAGTTCTGGTCGATCCCCTTGTGGGCGATCGGTTCCAGCAGCGCTTGCGAAACGAAGGTGCCAATATCTAATGTCAGACCCCAAGGCTTGTAGCCGACATCCAGTCCGAACGTCAGGGAAATATCGCCAAAATGCTTGCCGGCGCCCGCGGTCTCGGTATCGCCGCTTACATCGAAGCCTGGTCCATTGATACGGCCCTGAAAGCCCCGGCGCGGAACAGGGATGGCGAACAGCGCGTGGGGAGTCAGACTCCACGATCCGAAGTGACGCACCAATGCCAGACCCGCAAAAGGCGTGAGATGCGGGTACTCGGCACTGTAGTCGACGAACCCGGTGGCGCCGCTTGATGGCCCCTCAAGCACTCGATAATTTGCCCGATAGTCCTGCAATTGCACGCGCTGATAGAGCGCGCCCATGACCCACTGCCGCTCACCAAGCCAGCCATCGACTTTATGCATATTGAATGCAATTCCAGCGCCCGCGTTCCGATATGTTCCTTGCAAATTGGTGAACAAAGTCTCAGCGGGTAGCACAAGCGGCGTATGCGCAACCAGCGTCTCCAACGGCCGTTGATCGCTGGCTCCGGAAAATCTCATGTCATCAAAAAAACCGAATGCGATTAACGTCCAGCGGTCATCCAACTGTCGGTGGACTGCTGCTGATAGCATTGGTCCGTCAAGAGTCAACCCGCCGCTTCCGGTGCGGGCCCATCCGCCCTGCACGGTGAATTGCCAGGGTGCTACTGGCGTCGCGCCTCCGTTCCATAGTGGCAAGGTGGCAAATCGATTATCCATCGCGGCTTCCGGCAAATGCTCGGCAACGAACTCGAAACTGTGCTCCGCCCTCGCTTGCACGCACACCAGTCCAAGAAGGAGCACGCCTGCCGACGCGACTGGACCTAGGCTTGAAGTAATGAGCATCAGGGTCAACCTCCTGCCGTCGTCATGCAATTTTCTGCCAACTATGGCAATTGATCCACTTTCATCAAAGACGTGAGCAGGGAGGCGCCCGCCGGCAAAACGCGTGATCGGTTCAGGATGAAGACCCGATTGACAAGGAGCGGGAGGCGAAGAGATTTGAACGATAACTCGTTAAAAGAGCGAGACCCAGAAAGCCTGGCTCTCCAGGTCTCATCTACCTAACTTGCTACCTTTGGACCAGCCTTGAAGTGTTTTCGTAATGCATCTGTTTGGGAGCCAACGGCTGCAACTGCCTTCCTTAGCTCCTCTTCAGAGACGCCGAAAGCATTCGACCAGTACTGCCGTTCCCAAGGTTCGCTCATATTCACTCTGCCGGTGTCTGGTGGTCCTTTCTTCGAGAGATCGTCGCTCATAAAACCTCCTGCTACGTTTACTCCCTATGAATGGTAGATATCGGAAATCGCTGAAGGTTCTTCCCCGAATCAGAGCATCCCTTTAAGCATGGCGAGGGAAATAACAATGAATGTGGATACCATTCCCCAGAAAATCATTCGTTCCGACACCTTATCGGCTCGTGCCATCGCCTTGCGCGACGCTTTTCGATAATCGTTCATTACTTCCCCGGTAATTTAAAGGTGCGCCGAAAGGAAAGCCTCCCTTAAGGGCCGCGTATATCTACAGGCGACGTTCGTTCCGTTCGGCGCGCGTTTCGTATCGCAAGCGCTATGCCAACCGGTCGGTGGAAGAAAGACAAATTCAAAGCAGTTAAAAAGCAAGGTGTTCTAAAGGACGCGATGAAACCTCGATCGAGGCGGACAACAAAAAATAGACGGAAAATTGACTACGGATGTCGAACGGCCAGCGGTTGCCGAACCGCACGATCAATCCTGCCAGCCAAGCGGAGTAACGACCTTATGTTCGATAGCGCACCGATTAACTGATTTGAATAGCAGATAATTTTCATACCTTATGAATTGAATGTCCTTCGTTTTTTAGGGCACCTTTGCTTCCTGTTTTATTAGCTTGCCGCTCGCCGCTGCAGCGTTGCAGGCATTCAAACGCTGAAGTTCCGGCCCGGGGGAAGAAGCTGGGGTTCACGCGCGAAGATTGGTAGATAGGACGACTGCCAATACGGCACGTGAAATGCCGGAAAGCAGGCAAATTGCGCAATATCAAGCGGCCCCTGACTATCGCAGCATGCGTCTGCGTGATCTCTACCACGGCACCGGTCACGCTAGCGGCGGATCAACCCGCCCGCCTTACATTTTCTGCAGTAATGCCTGTCGAACAAGACGCTGGACTTCCTTCCATTGAGCAAGACAGAAGCAGCTTCGTTATGGATGCCGAACAGCGCAAGAGCTACGGTATTCCCGCCGCGGAAATCCTACTTTTCGATGGTTTGCTAAATTTTTTTAATCGGAACGTCATCGGCGATGAGTACAAGAGCAATTTAACGTCGATCAGACATAATCTGCATGCCAACTGGCGCACGGACAACGATCCTTTTCTCGTTAATCAGCTAGGTCATCCGTACCAAGGTTCAATGTATTACGGCTTTGCCCGATCAGCGGGGCTTACCTATTGGGAGTCACTTGGCTATACCGTAGCTGGCAGCGCGGCCTGGGAGATTGCGGGTGAGACCACTAGACCATCCTTGAACGATCAGATCATGACGGGCTTTGGCGGCAGCTTTCTGGGAGAGGTGCTGTTCCGAATGTCCAATCTGGTCCTTGAGAAGGCGGACATGCCTCGATTCTGGCGTGAGCTTAGTGCAGCCGTCATTTCGCCCCCGACTGGTTTGAACCGTCTGGCTTTTGGTAATCGGTTCGACAACCTTTTTTCCAGCCACGATCCGGTTTATTACGGCCGGTTTGCACTGGGCTTGAGCACGGCAACGGAAAAGCAAACCGAACCTTCGACACGATTTCATCCGCATGAAGTGTTGATGGATTTCTCGCTCGATTATGGACTACCCGGAAAACCGGGTTATACGTACGACCGGCCGTTCGACTATTTCACGTTTAAGGCCACGGCTTCTAGTGCAAACGGCTTCGAGGACTTGATGACGCGTGGTTTGCTGTTCGGTACGGACTATGCTGTGGGAGAAAATTATCGCGGCATCTGGGGATTGTATGCGAGCTACGACTATATCGAGCCACAAATATTTCGGGTATCGAGCACCGCGCTATCCGTAGGCACGACCGGCCAATGGTGGTTGTCCCAAGACATTGCACTGCAGGCAAGCGCCCTCGCAGGCGCCGGATACGCTGCCGTCGGAACCGTCCACGCTACTACGGAAAACGACTTTCACTATGGAGTTGCGCCGGACGCCATGATCTCGCTGCTGCTGATTTTTGGAGACCGGACTTCTCTTGAGACCATGGTGCACGAGACTTTCTGCAGCCGCGCGGGCAGCGGCGAACGCGCCGCGTACGACAACATCATTCGGACCGATGTGGCTTTTACAGTTCGCATCCACCGGCAGCATGCGGCTGCCATCCGCTATCTGCTGTCTCGCCGGGACACGTCTTTTGCGGCGGTGGGCGACATCAGCCAAAGCAATGCATCAGTGGGGCTCTATTATGTTTACCTTGGCAACGATGGTTTCGGTGCAGTGGACTGGCGTGGCAGCGCGGGGCATTGACCTCTGGTGGAATAAGAGATTTTCGATAGATCTTCGCAACCGCCTCCAATAGCCTGA
Source organism: Burkholderiales bacterium (assembly GCA_045810225.1). Taxonomy (GTDB): domain Bacteria; phylum Pseudomonadota; class Gammaproteobacteria; order Burkholderiales; family JACQAP01; genus JACQAP01. The sequence continues at coordinate 2,236 of JBJMWI010000036.1, read as the reverse complement.
TTGGCATTACTCAACTGTGTTGGAGGGACTTGCAGCGCCGGCGCCCGCTTCTGCTTTTATGAGGAACGCTGAAGGGCGTCGCGAACCGAAGAACTGAGCACGAAGCTTTTTCGAAATCGCGAGATCAGGTCATTTTTCACTGCCGAGGATGAAAAAGTTCTCGTATTCTTTCGTCCAGTCCGGACGCAGAAAGATGTCCTGTCCCTCTAGTAATGTCATCGCACCCTTGCACACGGCGCGGCAAACGGAACCTTCCAGTTGATCTTTCACTTTGGTTGAACCATTGCCCCTTGATCAGGGTGTCAGCGTCTCTTTTACACGACATGGGCCAACCGGATGGGCCGACGCACAGACGCTATTGCATGCTTATGGTATATGTCAAAGATGAATCCTGAGCTTTGCTAAGTGGGTATCTCAGAGCAGCGCGGCAGCGCGATCGCAGCGGGCCAGTGGCAATGTGTCCACATTCCCGACGGGCGTGTTTTCTGGCCATCCCACAGGACCTTTATCGGCATGCTACATGCCGAGAACCGCTTCGGCTACGATCCCGGAACCGAGTATCCCATCTATAGTGCGCCTGCCCCGGACCAAGATGGGATATGTTTTTTCTTTTCACCGCCAGCGGCGCGGCGATTCATAGAATTGGTAAAGTTTTGGGGCGGGATCCCGTTCCAAGAGCCCAAGCACCTTAAATTTCTCCGGCGCGTTTTATAACGGAAGCAAACAGCGCAAAAGTGCGCCGCTCATTAGAAGCCGAAATCGATTCCGCTGTACACCACCAGTGGCTTATGGAGTAAGCATGACTAAGGGATATTGGAAATTCATAGAGCTAAAACACGGGACGTGGGCTTGGCAACTTCAGGAGTTGGACGGCCACACGAGCAGGGTGGGTCCGTTTCTCAGCCTTGAAAAGTGCATCGCCAACGCCAAGGAGTACGGCTATGAAGAAAAGCAGCTGGATAGCAGGTATGTTCAACGCGCGAGTTAACTACCCTCTTTGTTATTAATTGCGCTACCGCCTTGGTGGGTCGGGCCGTGCTTCTGCGCGGCGGACTACTTCTTTAAGCTTTTGCGGTGAGATTAGTTAACAGCACGGCAACCAGCCTGGAGAACCCTCATGGATAAAACCCAGTTCTATAAAATCGCACTTCATCTGAACACTCGTAGAGAGTTGACAATGATGTAGGAGCCCAATACAAGTAGGGCGATAAAGAACACTGTCCGGAATCGTTTCTCGGGAAGACTCTTCCGCACCGTTTGTCCCGCAATCATTCCGATAATCGCCGGCAAAACTGCGGCGCTCGACACGACGCCGTGATGCATGGTGAGAAAGCTCGCTTGTTGCAATGCGACTGCCAAGGCAAGCGTGGACACTGTGAACAGCATGCCCATCGCTTGAATAAGTACGTCCCGCGACAGGCCGATAGCCTGAAGGAACATGACGCCTGGCACGACGAAGGATCCGGTCATCCCTGTTAGCACACCGTTTGCCGACCCGATCAATGGACCGGCCCACGATTCATATCGAGCCGGGATTGTCAGCCTGATACCGCCCAAGTTCACAGCTGAGTACGTTACGAGCAGTCCTCCAAGCAGAGCAGTGAGTAATGATGGGTTTAGGCGTCTCAGTGCGGCCACGCCGATCCAAACTGTCACGGTAGCCATAACGAGGAACGGCCACAGCCTGTAAAGGATAGCTCTTGCGTTACCTCCGACCGCGGATTGCAAGAGATTGGTGACAAATGAAGGCACGAGTAGGAGCGCCATAGCAGTCGGCAGATCGAATGCAACGGTCAGCAGCGCCAGACTGACTGTCGGCATACCGAGACCGATAACGCCCTTCACCGCGCCGGCGATAAGGAACGTACCGGTTACTATAATTAAAGTGGCAAGATCAAACACACAATGCTCCTACGTGGACCGCAAAACTGCGAATGCCGCGCACTTAGCGCATAACTAGATCTTTCAATGCTGAAACCGCCTGATCTAGTATTTGCGACTGTCGACCCCAAAATCCAGCCACGCGCTAGTGCTTCGGATGCTCCTGCTCCAGCATTCCCAATATTGCAACGAGTGTTTCCAGACCATCCCCTATCCAATTTGCTTGATCGTCGTTCATGGTCTCGCTGTTAAGGAGTTCCAGTGTCTCGGACATCGGTAACACTCCGAACTTGGATCGGTAGTGCGCGCAGTAGACCGCCAATATACGGGTACATTCTCCAGATCATTGCGCTCG
>JBJMWI010000035.1:0-26693 GCA_045810225.1 Burkholderiales bacterium | reverse complement strand
CAGCATCGATGCTTCATCGGAAAGAATATCCCCGAACATGTTTCCGGTCAGGATTACATCAAACTGTTTGGGCGCGCGCACCAGTTGCATGGCGGCGTTGTCCACGTACATGTGCGAGAGTGCTACGTCGGGATAATCCTTGCCGACTTCGATTACGATTTCGCGCCACAGGATGCTGGTATCCAGCACATTTGCTTTGTCCACCGAACATAACTTGCGGCCGCGCTTGCGCGCGATGCCGAACCCAATAGTGGCAATGCGACGGATCTCCGACTCACTGTACCTCATGGTATCGAAGCCCTCACGCTCACCGTTTTCAGTCTGGCGCGTGCCGCGCGGTTGACCAAAGTAAATATCACCCGTCAGTTCACGCAAGATCATGATATCGAGCCCCGCTACGAGTTCCGGCTTCAACGAAGACGCGCTGGCCAGTTCTTCGTACAGCAACGCGGGGCGCAGGTTGGCGAACAATCCGAGTTCCTTGCGGATGCGCAGCAGACCCTGTTCCGGACGCATCGCCCTGGGCAGCGCATCGTATTTTGGCCCGCCCACTGCACCTAGCAGCACGGCGTCCGCTGCCTTCGCCAGCGCCAGCGTCTGTTCGGGCAAGGGATCGCGCGCAGTGTCATAGCCGGCACCACCTATCGGCCCCTGTTCGATTTCGACTTTCAGGCCTTCGCTTGCCAACTGCTTCAGCACCTTGAGCGCTTGCTTGACAATTTCCGGCCCGATTCCGTCTCCTGGCAATACCGCGATCTTCATTGTTCGCTCTTTCAAAAAACAACCGGGGCATAAAATTCTGCCCCGGCCGCTGTTTTTAATTTCAATCCGTCAACTGAACAGCCAGGGTTGTTCCAAACGGCGTTTGGCCTCGAATGTTTTTATTTCGTCGACGTGCCTTAAGGTCAGTCCGATGTCGTCGAGCCCATTCAGCAGGCAGTGCTTTCGGAAACTGTCCACTTCGAAACCGAATACTTGACTGCCGTCGGCGTACGAGACGGTCTGCGCGCCAAGATCGATCACCAGCCTGAAGCCCGGAAAGGCAGCGACATCATCGAATATACGGTCCACTTGCGTTGCGGGCAGTACGATCGGCAGTAATCCGTTCTTGAAGCAGTTGTTATAGAAAATGTCGGCGTAACTCGGTGCAATAAGCGCGCGAAATCCGTAGTCTTCCAGCGCCCACGGCGCGTGCTCGCGCGAAGAACCGCAGCCAAAGTTCTTGCGGGCAAGCAAAATGCTGGCGCCCTGGTAGCGTGGCTGGTTCAAAACGAAGTCCGGATTGCGCCTGCGCTGGCTGTTATCAATACCCGGTTCGCCGCGGTCCAAGTAGCGCCAGGCATCAAACAAGTTAATGCCAAAACCCGAGCGCTTGATCGACTTCAAGAACTGCTTTGGGATGATGGCGTCGGTATCGACATTGGCTCGATCCAGGGGCGCAACCAGGCCTTCCAATCGGGTGAACTTCTGCATTACGGCCCCCCGCGCACGTCGACGAAATGGCCGGCAATGGCCGCACCCGCAGCCATGGCCGGGCTGACAAGGTGCGTGCGTCCGCCGGTGCCCTGCCTGCCTTCGAAATTGCGGTTGGAGGTGGACGCACAACGCTCGCCGGGCTCAAGACGGTCATCGTTCATGGCCAGGCACATCGAGCATCCGGGCTGGCGCCACTCAAACCCTGCAGCCAGGAAGATCTTGTCGAGACCTTCTTGTTCAGCCTGGGTCTTCACCATGCCAGAACCCGGTACCACCATTGCCAGGCGCACGTTCGAAGCAACCCGCCGGCCGCGCACGACATGGGCGGCGGCCCGCAAATCCTCGATGCGAGAATTGGTGCAGGAACCGATGAAGACCTTATCAATACGGATGTCCGTAATCTGTGTATTCGGTTTCAAGCCCATGTAGATCAGCGCCCGCTCCATGCCTTCACGCTTGGTTTCGTCCTTCTCCCGGTCAGGATCGGGCACACGACCGTCCACGGGTACGACCATCTCGGGAGAAGTGCCCCAGGTCACTTGAGGTTTGATCTCGCGCGCGTTCAATCGCACCGTACTATCGAAGCGTGCATTGTCGTCGCTGCGCAAGGTTTTCCAATACGCTACCGCCCTGTCCCAAAGCTCGCCTTTTGGTGCGAACGTGCGTCCGCGCAAATAATCAACGGTGGTCTGGTCTACAGCAATCATCCCGGCGCGGGCGCCCGCCTCGATCGCCATATTGCACAATGTCATGCGGCCTTCCATGGACATAGCACGAATCGCGTCGCCGCCAAATTCGATTGCATGGCCGGTGCCTCCCGCCGTGCCGATCCTGCCAATCACCTCAAGCGCAACGTCTTTTGGGGTCACGCCGCGAGGAAGCGAGCCATCAACTACGATTAGCATGGCTTTCGATTTCTTCTGCACCAGGCACTGCGTGGCCAGCACATGTTCGACTTCAGAGGTGCCGATACCGTGCGCGAGACAGCCAAAGGCGCCGTGCGTGCTGGTGTGCGAATCCCCGCAAACAACGGTCATGCCCGGCAAGGTCGCCCCATGCTCGGGTCCGATTACGTGCACGATGCCCTGGCGTTTGTCCAGGAACGGGAAATAAACTTTCGCGCCGAATTCCCGCATGTTGGCATCGAGCGTTTCAACCTGCAGCCGTGAAATCGGGTCTTTGATTCCCTGATCCCAGTGCTGCGTTGGCGTGTTGTGGTCTGCCGTGGCAACCACCGAATCGATGCGCCACGGTTTGCGTCCGGCGAGCTTCAGCCCTTCAAAAGCCTGCGGGCTGGTGACTTCGTGCACCAGATGGCGGTCGATATAGATGAGCGCAGTGCCATCCGGTTCCTGTCGAACCAAATGGCTTGCCCAGAGCTTGTCGTAAAGAGTTTGCGGATTCATAAAGGGTTTGATGCAAGCAGAAATTATGACACAAGGCAGCGCCGCGACGTCGCGCAGCGCGCTAGACTTTCGTGTTGACTGGCAAGGCAACCGGCCTCGACGCCACCACAATCAAGGCTAACAGGGCCGCAACGGCCGCGAAGGTAAAGGTCCATGGGGCACCCAGCGTGTCCCATGAATAGCCGGCCATCAGCGTGCCGAGCGAACCACCGAGTCCGTATCCCAGGCTGGTATAGATAGCCTGGCCGCGAGCCTGGTTACGACCGCGAAATATCTGATGCATCATCGCAACACCCGCGGAATGAAATGCGCCGAACGTTATGGCGTGTAGCAACTGCGCTGCCATGAGCACCGTTAGTGACGCGACTCCCCAACCAATCATCAGCATGCGCACAAAGGCGCAGCCAAAACTGAACATCAAGATCTGGTTAAGGCTATAGGCACGCATCAAACGCGGCAACAGCATGAACAGCCCGATTTCCGCTATGACGCCCAGGGACCACAACCAGCCGACCGCCTTCTTCGTGTAGCCGGCTTCCACCAGGTGGATGGAATAAAACGCGTTATAGGGAGCGATCGCTATCTGCATGAGGAAGAAACCCGTCATCAGCGCGATGATTTCGGGACGCCGGAGAATAATCAGAATCGAGGTGTGTTCCGCATGGTGCGAGGATTCACGATCACGTGGAAGAAAAAAAGTGCTGATCGCCATGAGCGTGAGCACTGAAAGCACCAGCGGCGCAAGAGCGCCGATGCCAAACACATCAAGCAAATAGCCAGCAGCAATGACTACGGCGACGAACCCGACTGATCCCCACAGCCGTACCCTGCCATATGCCCCCACTTTTGATCCCACGAGGTTCAAGGTTGCGGATTCCGCCAGCGGGAGCACTCCACACCAGAAGACATTCAACAGCATCAGGGCAATGAACATCCACGCAAAGCCGTGATTGAAAAACAGCGCAATGAAAACCACGGCCGTGCCCACTGCGGTAATCCGTATCAACTGGCTGCGCGCACGGTAATGGTCGGACAACCATCCCCACAAATTCGGGCCGAAGATACGGGCGACCGGATTCACTGCAAGCAGCAAACCGATTTCGGAGGCGGAATAGCCCAGAGACTTCAGGTAGAGCGCGAAATATGGCGCAAATGCGCCGATAAAAGCGAAATAGGAAAAGTAAAACGCGGAGAGCCGCTGATAAAAGGAACCTCGAAGCATGAATGGCTCTAATGCAGCCAGGACACGAATGTATTTCGATCAGGCTTCGTCGGGATCGGGATTGTTGGCGGCCACCGCCTGCACACGGGCGGCGGTCGCAGGTGCCTGCGCAGCGATGCGCGGCGTGGAGGTCCGCACATCCGCATTTTGTGCGCGATGGCGCAATGCATGATCCATGAGCACCAATGCCAGCATGGCTTCCGCGATCGGCGTAGCGCGGATACCCACACAAGGATCATGACGGCCTGTCGTTTCCACGATGGTCGGCGCACCGGCCTTATCGATGGAACGGCGCGGCAGCCGGATGCTGGACGTGGGCTTCACGGCGATATTCACGACAATGTCCTGGCCGGTCGAAATACCGCCGAGGATACCGCCCGCATTGTTGGAGAGAAAGCCTTGGGGCGTCATCTCGTCGCTGTGCTGCGTGCCTTTCTGCTCCACCGACGCAAATCCGGCGCCGATTTCGACTCCCTTCACCGCGTTGATTCCCATCATTGCGCTGGCGATATCCGCGTCCAGCTTGTCGTACACGGGTTCTCCCCAACCAACCGGCACGTTTTCCGCGACTACGGTCATTTTTGCGCCACAGGATTCGCCCGACTTGCGAAGCCGGTCCATGAATTCCTCCAGCTGCGGAACAATGTCCGGATCGGGTGAAAAAAAAATGTTACCGTTCACCGCTTCCCATTGCTTGAACGCGATTGGAATCGTGCCGAGCTGAGACATGTAGCCACGGATGGTTACGCCGAAATGCTCTGCGAGCCATTTGCGCGCGATCGCGGCAGCAGCGACTCTGACGGCGGTTTCACGAGCCGACTGTCGTCCTCCACCGCGGTAATCGCGTATGCCGTATTTTTGCCAGTAGGTGTAATCAGCATGCCCGGGCCGGAAGGTTTCCGCGATGTTGCCGTAGTCCTTGCTGCGCTGGTCTTCGTTGCGGATCAGCAGGGCGATCGGCGTTCCGGTCGTGCGGCCTTCGAATACTCCGGACAGTATCTCCACGGTATCGGATTCATGGCGCTGGGTCACATGACGTGACGTCCCGGGCTTGCGGCGATCCAGATCTTTCTGGATATCGGCAGGTGTAAGCAGTAGCCCGGGCGGGCAGCCGTCCACGACGCAGCCGATGGCCGGGCCGTGGCTTTCTCCAAACGAAGTCACACAGAACAGCTTGCCGATCGTGTTGCCCGACATGACGTTGAGCCGAAAAAATATTCTTCGAGTTTATCATAGGGGTGCTTCATTCCATCTGCCCGGCATGTGCACTAAACTTCCGTTTCCATCCTCTCCATCACGGCTAGCGCAATGCGACAGTATCTCGACCTGATGCGCCACATTCTGGAACACGGAAACCGCAAGCAGGATCGCACGGGAACCGGAACGCTCAGTGTGTTCGGGCCGCAGCTACGTTTTGACCTGCAGGCGGGTTTTCCACTGCTGACCACCAAGAAGGTGCACATCAAGTCGATCATTCACGAATTGCTGTGGTTCCTCAAAGGCGAAACCAACACGCGCTATCTGCGGGAGAACGGCGTCACCATCTGGGATGAATGGGCTGATGCGAATGGCGAGCTTGGTCCGGTTTATGGCTACCAATGGCGCTCCTGGCCGGCGCCCGACGGACGGCATATCGATCAGATCTCCAAGGTCATCGAGGAGATAAAGCGCAATCCGGACTCGCGACGTCTGCTGGTGTCTGCCTGGAACGTCGCCGATCTGGACAAGATGGCGTTGATGCCTTGCCATGCGTTTTTTCAGTTTTACGTGGCCAACGGCAAACTGTCTTGTCAGCTCTATCAGCGCAGCGCCGATCTGTTTCTGGGCGTGCCATTCAACATCGCGTCCTATGCCTTGCTCACCATGATGGTCGCTCAGGTATGCGGTCTGCGGGTCGGAGAATTTGTGCACGCGCTAGGAGACACTCACTTGTATTCGAACCATCTGGAACAGGCACGTCAGCAACTCGAGCGCGAACCGCGCAAGCTGCCGGTCATGAAGATCAATCCCGACGTTACCGATATCTTCCAATTCAGATACGAAGATTTCGTGCTGGAAGCCTACGATCCACATCCTGCGATCAAGGCGCCGGTTGCGGTGTGAGCGGGCCAGGAAAAGATGCGGCAATGGGGACACCCCGGATATCGATCATCGTTGCGATGGCGCGCAACGGCGTGATCGGCGCCAACAACGCGTTGCCGTGGCATCTTTCTGCCGATCTCAAACGCTTCAAGTCCTTGACCATGGGGCACCACATGATCATGGGCCGCAAGACGTTCCAATCCATCGGCCGGGTGCTGCCGGGCCGGACCAGCGTGGTGGTTACGCGTAACCCAGCGTTTGGACATGAGGGCGTTGTAACTGCGGCAAGCGTAAGCGAGGCGATCCAGCGCAGCATTAAAGATACCGAGATCTTTGTCGTCGGCGGCGCAGGGATTTTCCGTGAAGCGCTTCCGTTGGCGACCCGCATCCATGCGACCGAAATCGCGCGCGACTACGACGGGGACACTTTCTTTCCGGCTTTCGATCGCACCCAATGGCGGGAGACGGATGCTGAACCTTTTTCGGAAGGAGAACTACGCGGCCGCTTTGTAACCTACGACAAGAAATCTGCCTGACCGATTAGTCGGCTTGAAGGTTTCCGTCCAAGGGACTGCAAATCACCCGTGTCGCAGTTATGCGCCCAAAGGTTTAGCTCTGGCGCACGCAATCCACGAAATAGCGCAGTTCTCCGCCTGAATTCTCCTCGACCAAACCATGGATATCAGTCTCGAAACCAGGGAACGAGCGGTTGAATTCGCGTGCAAACTGAAGGTAGTGAACGATCGTGTCATTGAAACGCTCTCCCGGGACCAGCAATGGGATGCCCGGAGGATAAGGCGTTAGCAGCACACTGGTGACGCGACCCTGCAGCCGGTCGATTTCAACGCGATCGATTTCCCGGTGCGCCATGGCTGCGAAGGCGTCGGAAGGTTTCATCGAGGGTTGCATGTCGGAAAGATACATTTCTGTGGTCAGGCGCGCCACGTCGTTCGCCTTGTACATGCCATGGATCTGCTCGCATAAATCACGCATGCCCAATCTTTCATAGCGCGGCTGGGCCTGGCAAAACTCCGGCAGGATGCGCCACAAGGGCTGATTTTTGTCGTAATCATCTTTGAACTGCTGCAGCGCAGTTACGAGGGTATTCCAGCGGCCTTTGGTAATACCGATGGTGAACATGATGAAGAAAGAATACAGGCCGGTTTTTTCCACGATGACGCCATGCTCGGCCAGATAGCGGGTAACGATGGCCGCCGGAATGCCGGTCTTGGCAAATTTGCCCGATACATCGAGTCCTGGAGTGATGACCGTCGCCTTGATCGGGTCGAGCATATTGAAGCCGGGAGCCAGATTGCCGAAGCCGTGCCACTTTTCGTTCGATTTGAGGATCCAGTCATCGCGCGAACCCATCCCCTCCCTAGCCAGTTTCTCCGGCCCCCAAACCTTGAACCACCAATCCTTGCCGAATTCTTCATCCACCTTGCGCATAGCGCGCCGGAAATCAAGCGCCTCGATAATTGATTCCTCCACCAGCGCAGTCCCGCCGGGCGGTTCCATCATGGCCGCCGCCACATCGCAGGAGGCGATAATCGCGTACTGTGGCGAGGTGGACGTATGCATCAGGAATGCCTCGTTGAACGCATGGCGGTCGAGCTTGCGGGTTTGCGATTCCTGCACCAGGATCTGCGACGCTTGAGAAATGCCGGCCAGAAGCTTGTGCGTTGAGTGCGTCGCATAAATGATGGCGTCCTTGGTACGCGGCCGGTTGGTACCGATGGCATGCATATCCTTGTAAAAATCGTGGAACGTTGCATGCGGCAACCACGCCTCGTCGAAATGGAGTGTATCGATCGAGGAATTAAGCGTGTCTTTCAGCATCTCGACGTTGTATAGCACGCCATCATAGGTGCTCTGCGTAATCGTCAGGATACGGGGCTTCTTGCGTTTTACCGCGCGCGCGAATGGGTTCGCCTCTATCTTTTTCTGGATGTTTTCCGGCTTGAATTCATCCAACGCAATCGGTCCGATGATGCCCAGGTGGTTTCGCGTCGGCGTGAGAAAAACCGGGATGGCGCCCGTCATGGTGATCGCGTGCAGGATGGATACGTGACAGTTGCGGTCCACGACCACGATATCGTCCGGCGCCACGTTCGCATGCCAGACCACTTTGTTCGACGTGGATGTGCCATTCGTGACGAAAAAACAGTGATCCGCGTTAAATATGCGCGCGGCATTGCGCTCTGAAGCAGCAACGGGTCCGCTGTGGTCAAGCAGCTGGCCAAGTTCATCCACTGCGTTGCAGACGTCGGCACGCAGCATGTTCTCTCCGAAGAATTGGTGGAACATCTGGCCGACCGGGCTCTTGAGAAAGGCAACCCCACCGGAGTGTCCGGGGCAGTGCCATGAATACGACCCATCCTGGGCATAGTGCACCAGGGCACGGAAAAACGGCGGCGACAATCCATCCAGATACGCGCGCGCTTCGCGGATGATGTGGCGGGCGACGAATTCTGGCGTGTCTTCAAACATGTGAATGAAGCCATGCAGCTCTCGTAGGATGTCGTTCGGGATATGGCGCGAGGTGCGCGTCTCGCCGTACAGGTAAATCGGAATATCGGCATTCCTGAAACGCAACTCCTTTACGAAGGCACGCAGCGTCTTCAGGGCCGTATTCGTTTCCTCTTCCGAGCCGGCACCGAACTCCTCGTCGTCGATAGAGAGTATGAATGCGGAGGCGCGGCTTTGCTGTTGCGCGAAGGACGAAAGGTCGCCGTAACTCGTGACCCCTAGCACTTCCATGCCTTCGTCTTCGAGCGCCTTCGCAAGCGCGCGGACTCCCAGGCCACTGGTGTTCTCAGAGCGGTAATCCTCGTCGATGATGACGACTGGAAAGCGAAACTTCATATGGACCTCCGTGCGCGAAACACCGGCGCGGACGGCCGGTGCGCGGAAACTGCATGATGTGGCTTTGCCACTGGCGGGATGATGTTCAGATCTTGGGGAGCGTGACGCCCTGTTGACCCTGGTACTTGCCTCCGCGGTCGCGGTAAGAAGTCTCGCAGATGTCATCCGGGTCCGATTCAAAGAAAATAACTTGTGCCACGCCTTCGTTGGCGTAAATCTTCGCGGGCAATGGGGTGGTGTTCGAGAATTCCAGCGTCACGAAGCCCTCCCATTCGGGCTCGAATGGCGTGACATTTACGATGATGCCGCAGCGCGCATACGTTGACTTGCCAAGACAAATCGTCAGCACATTGCGCGGGATCCGGAAATATTCCACCGTCCGCGCCAGCGCGAAGGAATTCGGCGGAATAATGCAAGTATCCCCGCTAACATCAACGAACGATTTCTCGTCGAAGTTTTTCGGGTCCACGGTGGTTGAATTGATGTTGGTAAAAACCTTGAAATCTCTCGAACAGCGAATGTCGTAACCGTAACTGGAGGTGCCATAAGACACGATCTTCCGGCCGTTGATTTCCCTGACCTGCCCAGGCTCGAATGGTTCGATCATGCGCTGCTCGGCTGCCATCCGGCGAATCCATTTATCGGATTTGATACTCATGGCTGAGCGAAGGGGTAAGGAACTAGCGAGGAGGGAGGACAGGCAAAGCAAAATGAAATGGGGCGAATTCGATGTCGCTTTTTGACTCCGCGCTCGCGTCTGTGCCTCGCCGTCATGCCCGCCGCCTCAGGTATTCTGAATCACGATTTTTGGAAAGGCGCCGCTATGGTCTTTGGCGAGTTCCGCGATACGGGCAGCGACCTTGCGGGCGACCTCCCTATAAATCTGTGCCGAACGGCTGTCAGGATCGGCAACCACGGTAGGCTTGCCGGAATCTGCCTGTTCGCGAATCTTGATATCCAGCGGAAGCCTGCCAAGCACATTGACGTTGTAATCCTTGCTCATGCGCGCCGCCCCGCCCTCCCCAAAGATATGCTCTTCGTAGCCGCAGCTGGAGCATATATGAACGCTCATGTTTTCCACCAGCCCGAGGATGGGCACGCCGACCTTCTCGAACATCTTGAGCCCTTTTCGGGCGTCGATGAGCGCAATGTCCTGGGGCGTGGTGACAATCACCGCGCCGGTCACCGGAACTTTCTGCGACAGGGTCAGCTGGATGTCGCCCGTGCCGGGCGGCAAGTCGACCACCAGATAATCCAGATCCTTCCATTGCGTATCGCGCAGAAGCTGTTCGAGCGCTTGAGTAACCATCGGCCCGCGCCAGACCATCGGCGTATCGACGTCGATCAGCAGGCCGATCGACATGGCCTGCACACCGTAATTCACCATCGGTTCGATGGTTTTGCCATCAGGCGACATGGGCTTGCCGGACAAGCCCATCATGACTTGTTGCGACGGCCCATAGATGTCCGCATCCAAAATGCCGACCTTGGCGCCTTCGGCAGACAGCGCCAACGCCAGGTTCACGGCGGTCGTGGACTTGCCGACGCCACCCTTGCCGGAGGCCACGGCAATGACGTTCTTTACACCACCCAGAAGCTTGAGGCCGCGCTGAACCGCATGCGGGACGATCTTGACCTGTACGTCGACGTTTACCTTGCCGACGCCTGCAATCTTGCCGAGGCGCTCCATCAGCTCGCGGCGGATATCCTCGGTCACGGTTTTGGCCGGATAACCGAGCACAATATCGACTGACACGTCGTTGCCCTCGATCCGGATATTGCGCGCTTCCTTCCCAGTGACATAGTCCTTGCCCGTTGCCGGATCGGTGTATGTCTGGAGGGCCGCCCTGACCTGCTCTTCGCTGATCGCCATGCCTGCCGTCTTCAAATTGAAGGGCCGAATTTTATTCCGAATATCCCGTCAGTAAAGCGTTTTACGGGGTCCATTTGCTAGAATCCCTGCTTTTTCGCCCCTTCGTAAATGAAGCGCAGGATTCTCGTCACCTCGGCGCTGCCGTATGCAAACGGCAGCATTCATCTTGGCCACCTGGTGGAATACATCCAGACCGATATCTGGGTGCGCTTTCAGAAGATGCAAGGCCACGAGGTGCACTACGTCTGCGCCGATGACACCCATGGCACGCCGATCATGCTTCGCGCTGACAAGGAAGGCATCACGCCGGAGCAACTCGTCACCCGCGTATACGACGAGCACCGGCGCGATTTCCAGGGCTTCCATGTCGAGTTCGACAATTACTACACCACGAATTCCCCCGAGAACCAGGCGTTCTGCGAGGACATCTACCGGCGGCTCGATGCCGCAGGCCTGATCGCCAAACGCTCGGTGGAGCAGTTCTACGATCCGGTGAAGGCGATGTTTTTGCCGGATCGCTATATCAAGGGTGAATGCCCCAATTGCCATTCCAAAGACCAATATGGCGATTCCTGCGAAGTCTGCGGCAAGACTTATAGCCCGACCGACCTGATCGACCCTTACTCGGTCATCTCGGGCGCGAAGCCGGAACGTAAGGCTTCCGAACATCATTTCTTCAGACTCTCCGATGCGCGCTGCGAACAGTTCCTGCGTGGCTTCACCCAGAGCGGGGACCGGTTGCAGCCTGAAGCGGCCAACAAGATGAAGGAATGGTTGGGGGAGCCGGGCGATAACAAGCTGGCCGACTGGGATATTTCCCGCGATGCCCCCTACTTTGGCTTTCCCATCCCCGGAACGAACAATCAGAAATTCTTCTATGTCTGGCTGGATGCGCCGGTGGGGTACTTCGGCAGCTTCAGAAACTATTTCGAGAAGACCGGCCGGTCGCAGCCGGACATCGATGCATTCCTCAGGCCGGGCGGCGATACCGAGATGGTCCATTTCATCGGCAAGGACATTCTGTATTTCCATGCCTTGTTCTGGCCGGCCATGCTGGAATTCGCGGGCTACCGGGTACCGACCAAAGTTTTTGCACACGGGTTCCTGACCGTGGACGGACAGAAGATGTCCAAGTCGCGCGGTACTTTCATTACCGCGGAAAGTTTTCTCGAGCAGGGACTCAATCCCGAATGGCTGCGCTACTACTACGCTGCAAAGCTCAATGCGTCGATGGAAGACCTCGATCTCAGTCTCGACGATTTCGTTGCGAGAGTGAACAGTGATCTGATTGGCAAGTACGTGAATATCATCAGCCGATATGCTTCCATTCTGGAAAAGCATTTTGACGGCAAAATCCTCCAGGAGAACAGGGAGGCGCTGGTTGCCTCGCGCGGTTATTCGATGTTTGCCTACGAGGCAGAAGAACGTGTCATGGAAGCGTTCCAAGCGCGGGAGTTCGGAAAAGCCACCAAAGAAATCATGCGGGTCGCCGACGCGATTAACCAGCTCGTTGATCAACATAAACCCTGGAATATGGCCAAGGATGCATCGAAGCATGCAGAACTGCACCGCATCTGCTCAGATGCAGTGAATGCTTTTCGTATCCTGACCTATTACCTCGCACCGATTCTTCCGCGCACAGCGCAAAGCGTGGCCCGGCTGCTGGGTATGCCCTATCCGCTCAAATGGTCCGATCTCGGGTCGCCAGGCAATTCATTAAAACCATACCAACACCTTATGACCCGCATCGATCAGAAGCAGATCGCTGCGCTGGTCGAAGCGAACAAAGAAAGTTTGCAACCCGCAGCGCCAAGCCATTCGCCGCAGCGCCATGCCCTGCATCAGGAGAAAACCGTGGAAGCCAGCACTGCCCCAAGCCTTATTACGATCGATGACTTCAACAAAGTGGACTTGCGCGTCGCGCGCATCGTAGCTGCCGAACACGTCGAAGGCGCCGACAAACTGCTCAAGCTGCAGCTCGACATCGGCACGGAAACCCGCCAGGTATTTGCAGGCATCAAGTCAGCTTACGATCCGGCAACACTGGTGGGCCGCCTCACCGTCATGGTCGCGAACCTGCAGCCACGCAAGATGCGCTTCGGCGAATCGCATGGCATGGTGCTCGCTGCGAGCGGCGAAGGCCCGGGCATTTTCCTGTTGTCACCCGATAGCGGCGCGCAGCCGGGAATGAAGGTGAAGTAAAGACCGTGACGACGTGACTGTCGTGACTGTCGTGACTAACGTGATTATCGGAATAGACCAAAAACCGCCGGCTTTCGAATTCGGCAGTTACGGAAGTCACGATAGTTACGACAGTCACGGATTTTCATGAAGATCACCCGCCACCTACGCATCTACGGGCAGGTCCAGGGCGTTTTCTTTCGTGAATCCATGCGGCAGCAGGCCAATCAGCTCGGGATAACCGGATGGGCGCGCAACCGCAGCGATGGAACGGTAGAGGCTGTAATACAGGGGGACGCTTCTGGCGTCGACAAGCTTATCGAGTGGTCACGTCGGGGGCCAGGACGCGCACAAGTCGAGCGCGTGACGATCGAGCCAGTTGACGATGGGGTCGACTACGCATCGTTCGACATCAAACCGAGCGCCTAGCGTTTACATCAACGCAGCAAGTTCCAGGGGTGCGGCCGTCCGCAGCAGCAGGTTGCGCATGGCCCAAGCCGTTTCCTGGTCGACTTGCTCGAAATACTGCACCTCTGCCGCTACCAGTGCGGCAACGGCGACGCCATCGCGATACAACACGCGGTTGCTGTAAAGGGCAGGCACACGAGTGCCCGGCAACACAATGCCGGCGAGGTTCAGCGGATCCGCGCCGCTAACCGTAACCAGCAATCCTGGTTTTTCCGCATTACGTACGCCGCGCAATACACCCACGGCTTCGGGCAAAGCGAATTGCTCACCCGAAAAGCCAGCCACAAAGCGGCCGCCGCGAATTTCACCACGCGTTTCCAGCCGGCGGCAGGCCATGAGCAAATCGCGCCACGGCGGCAACCAGTCGGCCTCCCGCGCGAGCATGCGCCAGAAGATCACGCCGTAACGTTTTAGCAAGGTGCGCGCAATCTGTTCGGTGGTTTCCCGCTCTGACCTATTGGGCGAATCTTCACCTAGCGATTTGCGCCGAATCAGTGCCCAGCGTCCCGCGTCTTCCACGCCGAACACCGCGGTGCGCCGCCGGCGGCCGCCGCCCACGGGTTTGCGCCGGTCCGCAGGCAGCAACAGCGCGCGCAATCCGCTGAAGCCATCGGAATTGATCAGCCCGACCGCCGTCAACTCGCGTAATGCGTCTTCAATGAATGTGCGCGGCTGGTCAAGGCCTTCCACGATGTCGTCGAAAAAAGAAGCCCCGTGCCGCGCCAGGTAATCGGCTACGGCGCTGGCCCTTGTGCTAATGCGCACCGACTGCGGATCCGCTGTCTTTGCCAGCGCGGTCCACACAGCAAGATTTTTTCGCGTCAGCAGTGTAATTGGCGTGGCGCGCACAGGACTGGCGCCCTGAGCGCGCAGAGTATCGGTGCGCGGGGCTTCCAGCCGCGTCCAGACCACGCGGCCGGCGCGACACAGATCATCGAGCCAGTGCGGCTCATATCCTGCGACCCGCGCCGGGATCAATTCTGTTTCCCAGGACCCGGCAGCGGCTTCGAATCCCTCAAGCTGAGACACTACGGCGGCGACCGCGTCCGAGCCTTCCATGCGTTCGGCAACATGCTGCCAGTCGAGCAGAAAGCGCATGTAGTCCGCGGCGGATACGGGCTCGATTTCCTGTCGCAAACGCTTGACGGTATAACGCGTGATGCGTGCCAGCAGCCGTCTTTCGCACCATTCTGTTCGGGCTTCCGGCGTGAAGCTGCCGCGCATGACAAACCCTTCGCCTTCCAGCGCAACCAGCGCACGCTCGATATCGCCCTGCGGTACCACAATCGTTTCTGCAAGTGACGCAGCAGTGACCGGACCCAGCCCTTCGAGGCGACCACGCACGATCTCCACCAAAGCTTCCTCGCGCGACCAGGACTTGACGTATTCCGGCGGTATCACTATCGCCGGCACGCAGCGCGCGTCGGGATGCACGGCGTTGAATTCCGCCAGCCGCTCCGCCGCGACCACAAGACCCGCATCGCTTGGCCGGCCGGCGGGGATAACGCGGGTTACGCGTTTGTCGCGCGTCAATTCGTCAATCAGCGTCGGCCAGCCAGGCTGCCGGTCTACTTCCTGAGCAGTCAGCAATCCCAGCCAGCCCAGTGCATCATGCAGTTCGTCCGCCGACTCGGCCTGCGGCCAGGCCTCATCCCTGACTCGCGCAATGGCTTCCGGGTCGAGTCGTCCGATGTCCGCGGCGCTTTCCGGATCAAGCCAGCGTCGGCTAACCACCGCCTGCGTGCGCCGCTCCTCCAATGGTGCGTCGTCCAGATAAGCGTAAGGACGTGCAGACAGGATTTCGAGCGCCAGTGGCGAGGGCTCGATCAGCTCGCGCGTCTGGATCTGCACCTGGCCTTGCTCCATCGCGCGCAACAAGTGCTCGAAACCCTCTATGTCCATTGCGTCGAACAGGCAATCCTTGATCGTCTGCTGGATCAGCGGATGGTCGGGAATCTCGCGATCGCCCGTGACGTTTTCCTGACAGGCTAGCTGGTCGGGGAATATGGCGGCCACCAGATCTTCGGCCTCCATGCGCTGTAACTGCGGCGGAATCTTGTTGCCACCGCGAAAGCGCGGCAGCGCCAGCGCGATCGACGCGTCCCAGCGCCAGCGTGTCAGGAACATCGGCGCATCGAGCAATGCCTGGATCAGCACCTGGCGCGCACTGTTGGAATGCAGATAACGGCTCACTTCCTCCAGCGGAAAACTATGGCTGGCGGTTAACGACAAAATGATTGCGTCTTCCGTGGCTGCCGCCTGGAGTTCGAAGTTGAACTTGCGGCAGAAACGCTTGCGCAGGGCCAGGCCCCAAGCGCGGTTGATGCGGTTGCCGTACGGCGAGTGAATGACGAGCTGCGTCCCGCCGCTTTCATCGAAGAAGCGCTCGAACACCAGCTTGCTCTGCGTCGGCAGTAGGCCAAGTGCAGCCTTTGCACTGGCAAAGTAATCGACCAACTGCGAAGCAGCATCCGGGACAACCTGCACTTCTTCGACGAGATAATCGAGCACAGCCTTGGTGTCCGGCAAACGCGCATCGATATCGGCACGCAGCCTGGATACGGCAAATGAAACTTCATCGCTGCGCGCGGGCGCTTCGCCAAGCCAAAACGGGATGGAAGGTGGCATGCCGTCCGCGTCTTCAACCCGTACACGCCCCGCTTCGACACGCAGAATGCGATACGAGGTATTGCCGAGCTGGAAGACGTCACCAGCCAGACTCTCCACCGCGAAATCCTCGTTTACAGTGCCGACCACGACGTCCTGCGGAGACAGCACGACTGCATAATCTGCGGTGTCGGGAATGGTGCCTCCGGATGTAATAGCGGTTAGCCGCAAACCGTCGCGCCCGCGCAATTTCCGGTTGACCGGATCACGATGGATCAGCGCGCGCTTGCGCCCTCGCCTGGTCGAGTAACCTTCGGCCAGCATCTGCAGTACTTCGCCATATTCGGTCAGCGTAAGCTCGCGGTAAGGCCAGGCCCGACGCATCAACTCGTAAAGGGCCTGCTCGTCCCATTCGCCGCACGCCACTTCCGCGGCAATCTGCTGCGCCAATACATCCAAAGGTTTGGCCGGAATCACGACGCGATCCAATTCCTCGCGCCGCACGGCGTCCAATAGCGCCGTGCATTCCACAAGATCATCGCGCGACACCGGAAACAGCCGTCCCTTCGGCAATCCCCCAACAGCATGTCCCGAGCGGCCGACTCTCTGCAGCAGCGCGGCTATCCTGCGCGGCGTGGACAACTGGCATACGAGATCCACGTGCCCGATATCGATGCCAAGTTCAAGCGAAGCAGTCGCGATCAGCGCCTTGAGTTCACCGCGCTTGAGTCGTTGTTCGGCATTCAGGCGTTGCTCGCGCGCCATGCTGCCGTGATGCGAAGTCACCTGATCGTCGCCGAGTCGCTCGGACAGCGCGCGTGCGGCGCGTTCTGCAAGCCGGCGCGTATTGACAAACACCAGAGTCGAGCGGTGCTCGCGAATCAACTCGGCGAGCCGATCGTAGACCTGTGTCCAGACTTCTGCGGACATCACGGCTTCGAGCGGCGATTCTGGGATTTCCAACGCCAGATCGCGTTTGCGCACATGTCCGGTATCGACAATAGTGCAGGCGCTGGAATCGAACAGTCCTCCTGACTGCCCGCCTCCCACCAGAAAGCGCGCCACTTCTTCGATCGGCTTTTGCGTGGCCGAAAGCCCAACGCGAGTCAGCTGCCCGCCGGCCAGATGCTGCAGTCGCTCCAGCGAAAGCGACAGATGCACACCGCGCTTGTTCGGCGCCATGGCATGAATTTCATCGACAATCACGGTGCGCGTAGTGGACAGCATCTTGCGGCCAGACTCACTAGTCAGCAGGATGTACAGCGACTCCGGCGTAGTCACCAAAATATGTGGAGGTTTACGCCGCATGCGGTCCCGGTCAGCCTGCGGGGTATCGCCCGTGCGGACCACCGTGCGGATGTTTACATCCGGCAAGCCCGATTCCAGCAAGGCTTTGCGGATTCCCGCAAGCGGCTCATCCAGATTTTTTTGAATATCGTTGGACAAGGCCTTCAGCGGAGAAACATAGACGACATGAATCTCGTCGCGCAATTCTCCGCGCACGCCGAGGCGAATCAGCGAATCTATGGTGGCCAGGAACGCTGCGAGCGTTTTGCCTGAGCCTGTCGGAGCGGCTATCAGCGCGTTGCGGCCGGAACTGATGGCTGGCCACGCCTGAATCTGTGGTTCGGTCGGCGTCACATAAGTGCGCCCGAACCAGCCCGCAACCGCGGGATGAAATGAATCGAGAATGTTCACGCCTTGCTAATTCAGTGTAGGTACTACTGTGATTCTTCCGTGCGAAACAGACCGATCAATTTGTCCAGATACGCCGGCGCGGCAGGGTCGTCCTCCCCTGGTGCCCACGTTGCTTTCTCGTTTCGAGCCAGCGGCAGATAAGGTCCGGCTTTCGCCTCGAAAATGACGGACCCCGGTTCGAGCCCGACGAACGTGTGCCAAACCGCGTGCGGTATATCGACTCCAATCGCACCGGTCCCGGCCCTTAGCGCCGAGTGCTGGAGGATTTGGCCTTTTTCATCGAACACTACCAAGCCTACCGCCCCACGCAGTACTACGAGTGTCTCGTCCTTGGTCGGATCAAGGTGCCGGTGGGGTTGTACATATGAATCCGGTTCTATTGCGTTCAGCAAACGGTTTGCCGGAGCCGATTCCTGCGCATGAAAATTGAAGTTCTTGCGCCGCCGCGGGCTGGCGGCGGCCTGCGCCGAAACAGCATCGATTAGCCGCGCATCAATGAGTGTTGGCTGCTTCACTGATAGATGATCTGCACGTTCTTTGGTTCCAGCCATTTTCCGAGTTCCACCATGAGGTTGTCGTCTGGCCTGATTTTCAAGTGTTCGCCCAGATCAAATTCAGCAGCGGCGTTGCCGTTGGTGTAGGCGACAGACACGCGCAATGGCCCGTTGCGGTATGGCTCCAGCACTTTCTTAAGCTTCTTTGCATCCGCTGCGCCGTTCATCGATAGTTTCAAGTGCCGCCCAAAGCGCGCCCTGACTCCCGCGAGATCATGTATTTTCTCCGCAGCGATGCGCATGACTATGTTTTCTTCGCCCTCTTCGCCACCGCGACGGAATGAGCGCACCTTAGCCTCGATCAGCACGATAGCGTCTTCTCGCACCAGGCTGCGATGCCGGTCCAGGATTTCGTCGTAGACGACGACTTCCACGCGCGCTGTCCCATCGGACAACATCATGACCATCATGCGTCCGCTGCCGGTCTTCTGCATCCTGACGGATTCCACCACACCGGCAATGTTCTGCTGGCGCGCGCCTTCCTCGGGAGCGGGAGGAATTAATTTGTCCAGCCGCGTGCGTACAACAGCAGCAAATTCTTCCTCGTAGAAGCGGAACGGATGCCCGCTGTAGTAGAACCCCAGCGCCAGCTTTTCGTTCTGCAGGCGCTCGGATTCGTTCCATCCCGGAACGTCAATAAGCTGCAGCCCTTGCGCGACGGTCGAAGCTTCGCCGAACAAGCTCACCTGCGAAGCCGACCGGCTTGCCTGCTCGGCCGCTTCCATCGCGATGCCAACCGTAGCCAGCAGGCTGGCGCGGTGAGCATGGATCGAATCGAACGCTCCGGCGCGCACCAGCGACTCGATGACGCGGCGGTTAACCACGCGGCGATCGACGCGGCCGCAAAAATCAAACAAATCCTTGAACGGACCGGCAGCGCGCGCTTCGATAATGTGTGCGATAGCGGACTCGCCCGTCCCTTTGACGGCGCCCAATCCATAGCGGATGCGCTTGGTGTCCACCGGCAGGAAGCGATAATCGCTGGCCTCAATATCGGGCGGCAGTACCTCGAGACGGTTGGCAATCGCATCCTCATGGAACTGCTGTACCTTATCGGTATCGTCCATGATGGCCGACATGTTCGCCGCCATGAACGCGGCCGTGTGGTGCGCTTTGAAATAAGCCGTCTGGAACGCAACCAAAGCGTAGGCCGCCGCGTGAGATTTGTTGAAGCCGTATCCCGCAAACTTCTCCATCAAATCGAAAATTTCGTCAGCCTTTGCTGGCGACAGGCCGTTCTTTCCGGCACCCTCCCGGAATATGCTGCGATGCTGCGCCATTTCCTCGGCTTTCTTCTTGCCCATCGCCCGGCGCAGCAGATCCGCACCCCCGAGGCTGTAACCGCCGATGATCTGCGCCATTTGCATGACCTGTTCCTGGTAAACCATGATGCCGTAGGTTTCAGCCAGAATCGATTCAACGCGCGGATCCGGATAACCAAACTGCTTGCCCTGCTTGCGTTGCGTGAAGTCAGGTATCAGTTCCATCGGGCCCGGGCGATACAGCGCGACCAGTGCAATGATGTCTTCGAAGCGATCCGGACGCGCTTGCTTGAGCAATTCACGCATGCCGCGCGATTCAAACTGGAAGACGGCCGTGGTATTGGCGCTGGCAAAAATCCGGTATGACGCAGCATCGTCCAGCGGCAGCTGCTCCAGTACGATGTTCGCTTGCGGATCGAGACGCTTGATGAAGCGCAGCGTCCAGTCCAGGATGGTCAGCGTCGTCAGGCCAAGAAAGTCGAATTTCACAAGACCGACCGCTTCGACATCATCCTTGTCGAGTTGAGATACGGTGTTGTCCGTTCCCGATGCGGCATACAGCGGGCAGAATTCCGTCAGCTTTCCTGGAGCAATCAGTACACCGCCGGCATGCATGCCGACATTGCGGCTCAACCCTTCCAGTTGCCCTGCCAACGCCAGCAATTCTCGGGTTTCTTCCTCGGTTTCTTCCCGTTCGCGCAGGCGCGGTTCCATCTCGCGCGCCATTTGCAAGGTAATTAATTTTCCTGGGTGAAACGGGATCAGTTTCGCCAGCTCGTCGGTGCGGCTGTAATTCCATTCCATGACACGACCGACATCGCGCACCACGGCTTTCGCCGCCATGGTGCCGAAGGTTACAATTTGCGAGACGGAATCGTCACCGTATTTGTGGCGGACGTAATCGATTACGCGGTCGCGCCCATCCTGGCAAAAATCCACGTCGAAATCCGGCATGGACACGCGTTCCGGATTCAGGAAACGCTCGAACAGCAGGCCATAGCGCAGCGGATCGAGGTCCGTGATTCCCAACGAATAGGCCACCAATGAACCTGCGCCGGAGCCTCGGCCGGGGCCTACCGGTACGCCGTTGTTCTTGGCCCAGTTGATGAAGTCCGCAACGATCAGAAAGTACCCCGGGAAGCCCATCTGGATGATGGTGCTGATCTCGAATTCGAGTCGCTCGCGATAACGCAATTGCTGTTGTTCCCGGACCGCCGCATCCGGATAGAGCGCCGCCATTCTTTGTTCGAGTCCCGCCAACGCGCGTTCGTGCAAGTAGGTCTCGAGCGTGAGGCCATCGGGCGTTGGAAACAACGGCAAGCGGGACTTTCCGAGCTCGAGCGTGAAACTGCACCGGCGCGCAATTTCGACAGCGTTCTGCAGCGCCTGCGGCAAGTCCGCAAACAGCTCTACCATCTGCGCCTGGCTCTTTAAAAACTGTTCTTCGGTAAACATACGCGGACGCCGCTGATCGGAGAGCACGTATCCTTCCGCGATACAGACCCTCGCTTCGTGCGCCACGAAATCTTCGCGCTTGACGAATTGCACGGGATGCGTGGCGACAACCGGTAATTTCAGCGCGCTGGCGAGGCGCACTGCGCGCTTGACGTACTCTTCCGCCTGCGGCTGGCCCGGACGTTGCAACTCGATATAAAAGCGTCCGGGAAACAATTCCGCCCATAGCTGCGCGTGCTTGGTCGCTTTCGCGGCGTTGTCCGCCAACAATGAGTGCCCGATGTCTCCTAGATGGGCGCCAGACAAGGCGATCAGTCCTTCAGTACCGCTTTCGCCCAGCCATTGCTTCTGGATCTCAGCACGGCCGCGATACTGGTTGTAGCGATAGCCTCGCGTAAGCCAATCGCAAAGCTTCAGATAACCCGCACGCGACGCACACAGGAACAGGCATCGGTAAGGTTTGTCGCGATCGCTCTCGTTGGTAACCCAGACATCGCAACCGATTAGCGGCTTCAGCCCTTTGCTGCGTGCCGACTGATAGAACTTCACCATACCGAAGACATTGGACAAATCGGTCAGCGCGAGAGCTGGCATGCCGTCCGCTGTTGCGGCCGCAATCGCATCATCGAGGCGAACAATGCCGTCAACGATGGAATATTCGCTGTGCAGACGCAGATGGACGAACTTCGGTTGCATGTGCCGCATTTTACGCCCGAAAAAGTTTGCGGCTCGCAGTAACGTTCACAGCTTTACGCGCATTGCGGTTCGCTGTTGTTTTGTCTGCATTTCCTGCGCTTCTGAGGAGCCTTGCACAACATTGGTAGAATACCGGCCCGTAAGTTCTGGCTGTTTTCTTCATGCAATACATCAATCTGGCCGGCTATAAATTCGTTTCGCTCGACGCGCTCGATGACCTTAAGGCCTTACTGAAGCTGCGCTGCGGCGAATTGGGTTTGAAAGGCACAATTCTATTGAGCTGCGAGGGCATCAATGTGGTCGTCTCAGGCCGCGAAGAGGACACTGAGGCATTTCAGGTTTCGATACATCAGCATCCCAGGCTGAGTGACATGCGCTTCAAGCGCAGCACATCTGGCTTCCAGCCTTTCGAGCGTATGCTGGTCAAAATCAAGAAGGAAATAATCACACTGGGTGTGCCCGGTATCGATCCCGCCAACACGCGTGCCCCGACGCTTGCGCCCACAGAACTCAAGCGCTGGATCGATGAAGGGCGCGATTTGGTGCTGCTCGATACACGCAACGGCTTCGAAGTCGATGCCGGAACCTTTGAACATGCAATGCACTTGTCGTTGGATTCGTTTGGCCAGTTCGCTGACGCTGCTGACAAGATCGACCCATCCCTCAAAGACAAGACCATCGTGACGTTCTGCACCGGAGGCATTCGCTGTGAAAAAGCGGCGCCGGTGTTGATAGAAAAAGGTTTCCGGGACGTCTATCAATTGGACGGCGGCATCCTTGATTACTTCGAGAACTGCGGGGACGCGCATTTCAATGGACGTTGCTTTGTTTTCGACCAACGCATCGCACTGGACGGTAATTTACAGCCCCAGGTTGGCACGGAGGAATGAGCCCGCAACGCGAGACGCGCAAGGCCGTGATCGTCATGGTGCTGCTGGTCATACTGTGGGGATACAGCTGGATCACTTCCAAAATCGGTTTGAATTACGCGAGTCCGATGGATGTCGTGGGCCTGCGCCTGGAACTTGGCATCCTGACGTTGTTCATCGGCTTGATCTGGACCGGCCGGCCGCTCAAACCGCAGCACTGGCAAGCTTTGCTGATGATCGGGCTGATTCAGACCGGTGCGTTTCTGCTGCTCAATACGTGGGCCCTTTCCGAGGGCGGACCCGGCAAGACATCCGTCTTGGTATTCACGATGCCGTTCTGGGTACTGGTCTTTGCTTGGCCCATGCTGCAAGAGCGCATCCAGGGCCTGCAATGGGTCGCAGTGGCATTGGCCATACTAGGATTGCTGTTCGTATTGGAGCCGTGGCAGATGCACACTTCGCTGTTCAGCAAGACCTTGGCGGTCATAGCAGGAATGTGCTGGGCCATCGGCGTGGTCTATGCAAAACGGCTGCACAACCGCGCAAAAGTGGAGCCCCTGTCTTTTACGTTCTGGCAGATGATCATTGGTCTGATGCCGGTCATTGCCTGCCAGCTCATGTTCGAGCGTCCGCCGATCGTGTGGTCAAACACGTTTGTCGCGGTGACGATGTTCAACGGTGTCATGGCAACCGGCATTGGCTGGCTGGCATGGCTGTACGTATTGCACCGGCTTCCTGCGGGCACGACTAGCCTGTCCTCGCTCGGCATCCCGGTCATCGCCATCATTTCATCGTGGGTCCAACTGGGCGAACAACCCGGCCGCTCCGAACTGGTCGGCATGCTGTTGATTGGCAGTGCGCTGGCGCTGTTGTCCTATCTGAGCATTCGCCGTCATGAAGAACCCGAGCCCATGACCGGACAGGAGTAGCTTAGTACACCGATCGGAACCACGGAGAACACGGAGCACACGGAGGTGCGGCGTTATGGATGATGGTCAGCTTGGGACACTTCTGATCGGCTGTGCAATAACGGTTCATTGGGCACTGGGTCCAAGGGCTCCTGGAAAGCGTCGTACACCAATTGGAACCACGGAGAACACGGAGAACACGGAGGTGCGGGGTTATGGATGATGATCAGCTTGGGACACTTCTGATCGGCTGTGCAATAACGGTTCATCGCGCACTGGGTCCAGGGCTGCTGGAAAGCGTCTACGAGACATGCTTGCATCACGAATTAGCTAAGACCGGACTAGAAGTTAACCGGCAGGCAAGCATTCCATTTACTTATGATGGCTTGGCATTCGATACCGGCTTTAGAATTGACATTGTCTTCGCGAACCGCCTTATCGTCGAAGTCAAAACTACTGAGAAGTTTTTACCCATACATTCAGCGCAACTTCTTACTTATCTGAAACTTAGTCAGCTGCGCGTTGGTTATTTGCTGAACTTTAACGTCTTGCAAATGCGCCAAGGCGGAATCAGGCGTCTCGTAAACGGATAAGCGATCACATCCGCACAATGGCCCTGATCCCCTGCGCACTGACCGACAATCTCTTTGGAGCAGATTTTTGTCTCCGTGCTTCTCCGTGTGCTCCGTGGTCCGATTTCTAGACATTTATGAGACCGCGTCGGTCCGCATAATGACTCTGATGCCCTACGCACTTACAGACATCTCTTTCGGGAGATTTTTATCCTCCGTGCTTCTCCGTGTCTTCCGTGGTCCGATTCTAGATATTTATGAAACTGAGTCGGTCTGAGTTCGTCGATATCCGGGGCCTGCGCTACCACGTGCGCACCTGGGGCGACGCCCGTGCGCCGAAACTATTCATGCTGCATGGCTGGATGGATGTTTCGGCATCGTTCCAGTTCGTCGTCGACGAATTAAGACATGATTGGCATGTCATTGCGCCGGACTGGCGCGGCTTCGGATTGTCTGAATGGACACGTGGGGGTTACTGGTTTCCTGACTACATCGCGGACCTGGACCTGCTGCTGGAACATTTCCAGCCGGAATCGCCCGCGTATGTCGTGGGCCATAGCATGGGCGGGAATGTCGCAAACCTTTACGCAGGCATCCGGCCCGACCGCATCGGCAAGCTGGTCCTCGCCGAAGGCTTCGGCTTGCCACCAACCAAACCTGAAAATGCACCGGTGCGCTACGCGAAATGGCTTGAGGAAAACCGTGATCCGCCGTCGTTACGGCCCTACGCCAGCTTTGAAGAAGTCGCAGGGCGCCTGAAGCAAAACAATCCCCGTCTGAGCGACGAGCGCGCCGGCTTTCTCGCGCCGCACTGGGCAGCGCAGCACGCCGACGGCAGCGTTCATCTGCAAGCCGATCCGAGGCACAAGATGGTGAACCCGGTGCTATACCGGATCGAGGAAGCGATGGCGTGCTGGAAGCGCATCGTCGCGCCGGTGCTCTGGCTGTGGGGCGATGGGCAGTGGATGATGAAATGGATGAAAGGCGACAAGGCGTTGCTGGACAGCTATCGCGCCTGCTATGGATCGCTGCATGAGGAGACCATCGCACAGGCCGGGCACATGATGCACCACGATCAGCCCGCGGAGGTCGCGCGCGCGGTCGAATCGTTTTTCTATTAGTGGCCGACTTTGTCGGCGCGATGCATGCCAGCGCGCTTCGCGGAAGCATTACAATCGGACACAGGCTTCAGCGCTCTGACCGAGTCCCCACCATAGGAGAAAATTCAACATGCATGTCTATTTTATGAATCGCCGGCTGGCAATGTTTTTTTTCGCCGCGCTAAGTTTAATTTCATTGCCTACCTTCGCCGGTTCAATGGAAGAAGTAAATGAAGCTGAGGAAAAGCGTTACAAGGCCATGATCGATACGAATGCGGATGCCCTTGCCGAGTCACTGGCCGATGAATTTTTCTACCATCAGCCGAATGGAAGAAATAACGACAAGGAAGGCTACATTAAGCAGACGTTGACGGGCACGGTGAAGATATTTTCGGCGGAGCGCTACGACGTAAAGGTCAATCTCTATGGCGATGTCGCCACGGTCATGGGTGGCACACGGCTCGACATTGAACTTGGCGGCGAGCGGCGCAAGGCGGATTTACGCTATCTCAATGTATGGGTCAAGCGCGACGGCCGCTGGCAACTCGCGCAACGCCAATCGGCATTCAAGCCATAGAACCCGGTCTTGCTTGGATGGCCGCAACAGGCCATCCCGAAACAGCGCAGCAACGGCAGCGCACAAAATATGTACGAACAGCTAGCATGGCGCGCTTCGTCTGAAAAAGAACGAGCCGCGCCAAAGCGAGAACAGGCCTGCGGCGCTAAATGCCACAGCGTAACTGCCGCTGACATGCACGATCAGCCAGAACAGCGTCGGTAGGAACACTACGCCGGCGTAGGTCATCGCCAGCGAGGCACCTGTCGCTGAACCGGCCTTCCCCGCTGGCGCCATGCGAACCACTTCGGAAAGATAAACGCCATTCCAACCGATCGCGCTCGCACCATAGACGAAACACACGAGCAGCATGACGGCGTAAGGCCACGACGCAGCCATCGACGCGGTCACGAACGCCGAGGCCGCCATGGCTGCACCAAGGATGCCGAGCAGTGTGCGCGGTGACAACCAATTGTCCGCAGCATCGCCCCAGAACACACGCCCCACACTACCAGCCAGCATTGCAGTCGACAGCGCTGCGCCGGCCGCCCCCACCGACAAGGACATGCGATCCGTCAGGAATACGACCAGAAACGATCCCATGCACATCTGCATTCCGGAATACGCGAACGAAGCGAATGCCAGTTCGCGTAGTCGGGGGTGCGACATGATCAGCTTGTACGGCTCCAGGAAATGAACTGGCGCCGCCGGACTCAGAGCATGCGCAGGGAAGTCGACATCCGCGCGGTAGGGCTGCACGGCGATCAACAGGACAAGACAACACAGACCTGCAATCACGGCAGCATGCTGCCAGCCGAAGCCCACGATCAGTAGTGGAATCAG